>DATJYD010000633.1:0-6989 GCA_035499755.1 Fimbriimonadaceae bacterium | reverse complement strand
GGAATTCCCAACCGGTTCACGGCCCTGCACCACAAGCATCAGTTCACGGACGAACAGTGGGCGAGGTTCATCTACTGTGACAAGGTGCCCAATCTGTTCAAGGCTGACTCGCCAAGATGGATGGTGGTTTTCGTCCGGGCATTTCAAGACGCTTACGGATCAGACGCGCTCGCTGGTGGCCTCTTGATTGTGGACACCTATGCCAGGGCCATTGCTGGAGGAAACGAGAATTCAGCCCAAGACACTACGATGGTTCAAGACGCACTTGGCGAGCTGCAGGACCGCCTGAGGTGCACCTTGCTTACCCTGCTCCATACCCCCCACGGAGCAGAACGAATTCGGGGAAGCACGAACATACAAGCTTCGTTCGACTCGATCCTAAAGGTGCGCGAAGAGTCCGGCTCCAGGTTCTTCGGCCCCGACGTATCGAAGGACTCAGGGGACTTCGAAGAGGTGCCGTACGGTGTCCGTGTCCACACGTTCGAGGACGACCAAGGTGCGGAGCACAAAGGAGCGTACATCGAGTGGTTGGACGGCACGAGCGCGCAGGGCGCGACAAAGCCCAAGAAGAAACAAGAACGCGCCAGGGCTGAGATATCGCGAATGCTCCAAGAACGGGCAATCGGCGAAGGTGCCGCCGTCAGCGTGGCAACCATTCACGATTGGATTCAGGGCTTCGTCGCTGTCCAGACCGTCCGCGACATCATGCACGAGCTGAGCACGAACGAAGCCAGCGTGTTCCAGGGAAAGGAAATGACGTGCATCGACAAGAACGGGCGCGCCAACAAGAAGGCTTGGCACTACTGGACCGAGGTGGACGAGTCGTGAACCCACATCTTGCTCGAACCAAGAGAGGTTCGAAAGTAGCGCCCCTTATAGATAAGGGGGCGCTTTCTTACCTACCGGTTAACGCGCCTTCCATTGGTTTACAGGCGGAACGCGAATTCGTTTCAATGCGCTTCGGTCCTTGCGTTCGAGTCAACGCGACCGGCAGGGCCTCTGTGGAGATCGTGGAGCCCATTCAGGCGCATTGCCGCCAAGGACGCTTCGCGGAGGAGTGGTTAACAGCTTTGCAGGCAAGGCGACGCCCTGTAAAGAGCAGGAGAAAGTGATGTTCGAGATGCCAAGCGAGATGACCAACCGGCTACTCCTACTAGATGGAGTTCGGTCGAGTGCAAGAGCCATGAGAGACCAGGCCCGCCGAGCCTATGACGCCGGCCTGCCGGTCGAGATCGCCCCATTGTCCTACCTGACCATGGCTACCCTACTGGAGGTCTGCATAGAAGTCCTGGACCGGCACGACCTGCAACCGGAGGTGAAACGTGAGATGGCAGCCCGAGCCGTAGCGACGCTCGCAATGACGCCAGAGGAGGCCCGGCGGACCTAGCCGCCGAGTACGTACGCCATGCACGTGCCCATCATCATCCAGGTCGATCCAAGGCTGATGCTGATGACGCTCAGGCAGTGGCATGAGGGAACTCCGCAAGCCGGTCGTCTCGCATGGGATACGGTCGAGGACATGGCACGAGCCGGTCAGATACCCGGCGCGTTCAAGCCGACAGGGCGCAAAGAGTGGTGGATCAATCTCTATGCGGTTGTATTAAGTGAAGTAAGTAAAGTAAATGAGTTCACATCTGTGATAGAATCTGCATGCTATGAAACAAAAAAGCAAATCGAAGAAGATGATTCAGCGCCGACCAAAGGGAACGGGCGGAGTCGTGGAAAAGGGCGGAAAGTGGTACGGCCGAATCCGCCGCAAGGGAGTGAACGAATACACGGACCCTTACAACGACGCAGAAGCGGCGGAAAAGGCTCTGGATAGGATGATCGGCACGGGAGTGAACCCCCGCTTCATTCCTACCTTGAGCGATTACTGGCTTGAACTCCTCTCAGAGGGAGGAGACTTCGAGGACCGGTACGACCAAGGAACCCGCGACCTATACGACACATGCCGGGCGAACTACTTCGCGACCGAAGATGGCAGAAAGAAGCGAATTGGCTACACCCTGGGAGAGACGCGGCTAGATCAAATCCGCACTGCGGACGTTCAGCGGGTCGTGAACAAGCTGTACGGCTGTCTCGCGCCGTCCACCGTGCGGCGCTACGGGTCCTGCCTGCACACGGTCTTGCAGCACGCTGTGAAGGCCGAGATCCTATCGCCGCGACTGGAAGGCGGACGGTTCATTCCGGCCAATCCAGCCGATGGCATTGAGTACCGACCGATCCCAACGGCAGCGTCCTACATCTTCTCCAACGAGGAGCTTATGGAGGTCCCCGAGTTGCTTTACGATTGGAAGAAGCGACTATCGGCCATGGTGACAGTGCTCGCCGACACGGGTGTTCGGCCCGGCGAGTTGTGCGCCATGGACGCCGCAGACATAAGCGCCGATGGCATTTGGACGATTCGCGACACCCGCCGCCGAGACGGAACGCTCAAGGGCACGACCAAGACACACCGCGTTCGCGCGATCAAACTCAGCGACGATGCCCGCGCCGCTGTCGAGCAGCTAGGAGCGAGGAAAGGCCCTGTGTGGCTCAATGAGGACGGCAACCCGATCCGGCCAAGCGCACTTGGCTTGGAGCTGCGGAGGTTCCGCGTCAGGCTCCAGAAGAAATGGGATAAGGAAGCCGCCGAGAAGTCGAAGGCCGCCGGGACCGTGATCGAGGCCGCGACAGTTCCGCCGCTAACGCCGCGCAATCTTCGCAAGACGTTCGCGACGCGCGCAGTCGAATCAGGCGACATCAAGAGCGCCCAGGCCGCGCTTGGGCACGCCACCTCCAAGACGACCCTCGACATATACGCAAAGGCCCGACAGAACCCACAGAATGAACTCATCCGGCGACTCTCAGAAACAGCCGGAAATCGCGGCCTTTTTGGCCATAGGGACCAGAATAGGGTCCAGGATCAGGTGAGCGCTTCCCGTGCGCAACCTGCGTAGGGCCAGGTACAATCCCCCTTCGCAAGTGGGGATTTAGCTCAGCTGGGAGAGCGCTTCCATGGCATGGAAGAGGTCAGGGGTTCGAATCCCCTAATCTCCACCACCTGTCACTTCTGGATCTGCACCATTAATGGGGGCAAGTGCCCCAGATGAGCCTAAGCGCACATTACCCTCACTCACCCGCCGGCGAACTCGATTGCTACGTAGAGACAAGTCGGTTATTCGAAACTGCGACAAGGAATCTATATCTTTGTGTCAAGATTCAATCTAGACTAAAAAGTCTAGATTGAGCACCATGCAGAACGCCTTTACGCTTATCGAGCTACTCGTCGTCATCGCGATCATCGCCATCCTCGCCGCAATTCTGTTTCCCGTCTTCGCGCAAGCGAAAGCCGCTGCCAAGAGGACGGCCAGCATGAGCAACATGAAGCAAGTCGGGATTGCCGCGATGATGTACGCCACGGACGATGACGACGTTTTCCCGTTGACGGAACGGGGTGGCGACGTGAGCGATGCCGCCGAATACTACTGGGGCGACATGATTTGGCCCTACATGAAGAACTGGCAAGTCATAACCGCTCCCGGTGAGCAGGGCACGATTCAGTTCAAGACAACGACCCCGCTACAGCCAGCAGTGGAGCTACCAATACGGCATCAACGACGTGACCGATGGAACGGCGGTCTGCACCCCCGACGGCACGGGCAACGGCCCCGACAACCCGAGTTGCCGTCACCTGGGCGCGGCTGGACAGACCACGACGGCGATCGGCGCTCCGGCCTCCATCATCTTCGTAGCCGATAACGTATCCGAGACATCCGATAACGGCGATGTCTCCACGTCGATACCGCCGAGTCTTAACCCGTCGCTCTTGGCACACAACCGGCACGAAATCAACTGGCAGGTCGGAAGCCGGGATAACCGGTATATCGAAGTCCACGGCCAATCCCAAGACGGCTACCCCCGCTACCTCGGAGGATTCACATTCGTGGCATGCGACGGCCATGCGAAATTCCGGTCCAGGCCGACGGGCTCCGGCGGTCTTTATGGCGGCGGGACACTGGATAGCGAATGGTTGGCCATTGCGCCGTGAAGCCGAGTGGAGCAGGTTCCGGTGCTTGAACCGTGAATTCCTGCCAGCCGATTCATCGGCTCAGTGCTCAAACGCTCCAGCCGTCGCGGAAAGTCGGCCGGAGCATCTCGTCGAACTCGTCCGTACCCTTGACCGCCATGCGCTTCGCGTCCCACTCCAGGCGCTTCCCGTCCGCCCAGACCGCGAGGTTGCCGAGCAATACCGTCTCCGCCAACGGCCCCGCGTAGTCCGGAAAGTTCGAACGCGCCGGCTCCCCCCCGAGGGCCGCTCTTGCGAACTCCGCCATGTGCCCCGGCGATTCTTCGACCTTGATGTCCGGAATCGTTCCCCCGCCGCCGATCCGGTGGAACTCCGTGTTCAGCTCATCCGGACAGTAGATCGTGCCCTTCTCGCACACGATCAGTGAGCCGTTGCCGCCGAGTTCGAAGCCCGGCGCGAGGGAGGCATCGGGTCGCTTGCCGCCGTCGTACCACGTGAGCCGAACCGGAGCCCGGCCGTTCCGCTCGCCGAACTCGTAATGCACGATCGACCACTCCGGGAAGGTTTCCCGGCCGTGGCCGCTGGTCTGGGCCTCGATCGCGATCGGGTCGCGAAGGTCCAGCGACATGAACGGGGTGTTGAAGATGTGGCAGCCCATGTCCCCGAGGGCCCCGCAGCCGAAATCCCAGAACCCGCGCCACGCGAAGGGGTGGTATCCCATCGCATAGGGCCGCTCCGGGCGCGGCCCCAGCCACACCTCGAAGTCGATGTGAGGAGGAACCGGCGCGGATTGAGGCCGCTCGACGCCCTGCGGCCACCAGCCTTTGGCGCGATCCGTCCAGACATGCACTTCCTTCGCGTGGCCGAACTCGCCGGCCTTAACCAGCGCGGCGATCTTGCGCATGTTCGTGCTCGCCGTGCTTTGATTGCCCATCTGGGTCGCGAGCTTGCGGTCGCGAGCGAGCTTGACGAGCTGGCGAACTTCCCAGATCGTGCGGCAGAGCGGCTTCTCCGTGTAGCAGTGCAAGCCCTGCCGCATGGCAAGGGCCGAGGCCGGCCCGTGGTGGTGGTCGGGGGTGCTGACCACGACCGCGTCCAGTCTCCCTCGCATCGCCTCGAACATATCCCGATAATCGTCGAAGGCACAGGCGCGGGGATGTTGCAGCATCGCCTTCGACCGGTTGTCCGCGTCGATGTCGGCGAGGGCGACGATGTCCCCGAACTCGGCCGCAGCTTCCATCCCGCTCCAGCCCTTCCCTCCGCACCCGACGATCCCAAACCGCAGACGCCGCTTCGCCGCCTGCCCGTCGCCACGGTCCTCGGCGGAGGCGCGAACCCCGAAGCCCCCCATCGCCGCCGCGGCGACCACCGCCGCCGATCCCTTCAACACGTCGCGTCGCGAAACACTCTTGGCCATCGACTCTAAACTCCCACCCGGGTCTGAATGCCGTTCAGTTTAGCGTGATGGAGCCAGACATGTCGAATCGCTATGCGAGGTGTACACTGGTCTCCCTATGATCCGGCCCGTTCCCGTTCTGCTGGAAGGCCATGGCGTCCGGCTCGAACCGATGGGGCTGGAGCATCAGGCGGCTCTCGTGGAAGCCGTCTCGGATGGCGAGCTCTGGAACCTGTGGTTCACCCAGACCCCCTCCCCCGAGACGGCCAAAGCCTACGTGGAGACCGCGTTGGCCGGCAAGGAAGCCGGTCACATGCTGCCATGGGTCGTGCGCGAGCTGCGGTCGGACGCGATCGTCGGCTCGACCCGGTATCACGACATCGTGCCGGCGGCCGACCGGGTCGAGATCGGCTACACCTGGTACGCCAAGACTTGGCAGCGGACCCACGTCAACACTGCCTGCAAGCTCCTTCTCCTCGAGCATGCTTTCGAGAGCCTGGGGTGCGAGGTTGTCGGGCTCCGCACCGACAGCTTCAACTTCAGGTCTCAGCGCGCGATCGAGGCCCTGGGCGCCAAGAAGGACGGGGTGATCCGTCACCACACGCTAAGGAAGGACGGAACCGCGCGGGATACCGTCATGTACAGCATTCTCGCCGCGGAGTGGCCAGACGTGCGGCGCCACCTCCTCTTTCGGCTGAACTAAAGCTCGGGCTCTAGATCATTAATGGTGTAGATCCGGGGGATTTGGTCGGGGCGACACGATTCGAACGTGCGACCTCTTCCACCCCATGGAAGCGCGCTACCAAACTGCGCCACGCCCCGCGACCGGAACCGGATTGTACCCACACCGGGCTGGAAGGCTATTCGAATCGGGAGCCCGGGGGGGCGGCGGCAGCCTGCCGAGCGGTCGGAGTTTTCTTCCTCCCAAAGTGGGTGCCTATATAGGGAGGAAGAAAAATGGGCTCCTTTTGAGGGCTCGGGGCATGCCTTTCTCGACCTCAGAGGCTCTCGACGAGCCGGCGGAGATCTTCCGGCTCGGGCGGCTTGACGAGGTAGGCGGTGGCGCCGGATTCGCGAGATCTCTCGTGATCCCGGGTTTCGTCGGAGCCGGTCAGGATGACGACGGGCAGACTCCCGATTTGGGCTTGGGAGCGCAACCAGCGCAGCACATCGTGGCCGTTGAGAAACGGCAGCTTGAGATCGAGAAACACGAGGGCGGGAATCGGGTGCTCATCCCGGTCCGCGTACTTGCCGGCGCCCGAAAGATAGTCGAGAGCCTGTTGCCCATCGGTGACCACGCGGACCTGGTTCGTCAAGCCGGCCTTCTTCATGGCCCAGCGGAGGGCGAAAACGTCGTCGTCATTGTCTTCGACCACGAGCAGAGGGGAGGCGGAGTTCAATTGGGCACCTATGAAGCGGCCGGCAGGTTGATCCAGAATCGGCTGCCGTGGACGCCGTCGGATTCCACGCCGATCCGTCCTCCCATTCGCTCGGTCGCCTTTTTGGCGATCGCGAGCCCGACGCCGGTGCCCTCGAATCCGAGGGTAGGATGGGCTCTCTCGAATAGCGAGAAGAGCCGGCCCT
>DATJYD010000632.1:0-4233 GCA_035499755.1 Fimbriimonadaceae bacterium | reverse complement strand
TGGAGGTTGTGCTGTTATGTACATGGTCGTATCGCGCTGGAAGGTCCAGCCTGGTCAGGAAGAGGCGTTCAAGGCGCGCGGAGATAAGATGCGGAACCTGCTTCTCCAGCAGCCCGAGGTCGAGTATCTAAACGCCTTTGTCCCCGAAGAGGGCGGAGCGCTTGCGATCGTAGGCTACCGGTCGAAGGACGACTACGAGCACCTGATTAACGATCCGAACGGTCTTTTCGCCAAGGCGGCCGCAGAGGAAGGAATCGAGAATGTCGGGTCTTGGGAATGGTCTTTGCGAGGCGAAGCTCTGCACAGCTAGCTGCAGCATCGGCTTCCAGCCGACACGAAGCCGCGAGCTTCAGCTCATGGTCTCCCTTGGCAGAGCGTTGGGCTGCTTGCTTGGAGCAGCAACGGGCACGTTAGATTGCTCCGCACCGCCCACCAGTCGGAATAACAGGCGCAGATCGAGACCATGCCTGGGGCTCAGACGCTAGAGCGATCAGGCTTCACTTCAAGTACTTCTCCAGCCAGGCGATCCAACGCGCCCACTTGTCGAGCACCGTCTCCCGGGCGATCTGGCCATGGTCCTCGTAGGGATACATGAACAGGGCGCATGGCTTGCCGAGTTCGTCGAGAGCCTGGAAAAGACGCTCGGAGTTGATCGGATTCGTGCCGATGTTCTGATCCTCCATGCCGTGGGTCATCAGCAGAGCGCCGGTCATCTGGTTCGCGTAATTGAACGGCGACATATCTTCGTAAAGCTCGCGATCGTCCCAGAACTGCCGCTCCTCGTTCTGAAAGCCGAACGGCGTCAGCGAGCGATTATAGTCGCCTGATCCCGCGATGCCGGCTTTGAAGAAGGGCGTATGGACGAGGGCGTTGGCCGTGCTGAAGGCGCCGTAGCTATGGCCGCTGATCGCCAGCCGGTTTCGGTCAATCATGCCCTCGTCGTCGAGCTTGTCGATCACCGCGTAGAGCGAGTTCCGCAGATCGGCGACGTAGTTATCGTTCATCTGGCCCTCAGGGCCGACAATCGGCACGTCCGGTTCGACCTCGGCATAGCCGAGCTGAGTGAACAGGACCATGGACTGCCCGCTCACGGCCGGGAACGCGTTCTTGTTGTATGTTCTGAGGGTGCGGTCGTAGGCGGCCTGGTCGGTGAACTCTGAAGGATAGAACCAGAAGATGGCGGGCAGCTTCTGGCCTTTCTTCCAGTTTGCAGGCAGAGTCACCCTTACCTGGAACTTGAAGCCATCCGCCCGAACGACGTCCAAAGCAAACCGTTGGCATGCCGTCAGCTCCGGCGTCACATCCTTGTTCTGGGTGAGCTGGGTCGCGGATTTCGAAGCGGTCGAGTAGAGATAGGCATTCGGAACCTGGGTGGGACTCTGGCGCGTGATCACGAGCTGCTTGGCGTCGTCGTCCATCATCGCGCCGATCGATTCGTAGACCGAGTCGCTGCTCTGAAAGATGCGCTGCCTATCTCCCGAACTGATGCTCACCTTGTCGAGGAACGGCGTCGGCGCCTTCTCACGCGGCAGCCGGTTGTAGTCAGTCCCCGAGAAGAACACGCAGCCATCGGAGCTGACCGTCACCACGGGCTGGCCGTTTGTGCCGGGATGCATCAGGACTTCGCCAGGGGCGCTATAGAACTCGTCGGAGCGGGCGCCGGCGAGCATGTGAGACTTCGAGGGCTCGGAAAGCGAAACCGCGTAGGTCCGGTTATCGCTGCCCTTCGTATCGCTGATGAAGAGCGTTTTGCAGTCTTGCGAGTAGAGCACGTTGCCGATCCGCCCCTCGGCAGTCCAGACAACCTTCGCATCGTTCTTGCCGAAGGGCGGCAGCCACTGCATGACCCGGTCCTTTCGATTGTCCTGGGGAATGGCTCCGCCTCGCCCAGCGACACCTCTGCGTCCCTGTTCGGTCCCACTGCCGTCGACCGGCTCATTTCGCGGCGCCGTTGGCTCGACTTCGATAAAGCTGAGGCCCTGCCCGTCAGGACGCCAGGCGATGTTGCGTTTGCCACTCTCGGCGCCGGCTTGACCGCGAGCGCCGCCCCCCCGCCCGCCTGCGGGCGACGCGGCCTGCGCCACCGCAAGGTTAAGGGAGCGATTGGAGAGTTCGGCAACGGCCTTCCCGGATGCATCCCAGATCTCCTCTTTCGAGCCAAAGTCGCTCGCGGGAACAAGGTAGGAAAAGGGCTTCTGAATCGTCCGGACCCGGAAGAACTTCCCATCCGGACTTACGCTGACCGAATCGATCATCGCAGGCGCACCGATCTCCGACACTTTGCCCGACGCTACATCCACCAGTGCCAGTTGGCCGGTGGCGTAGTATTCGAGAAGCTTCATATCGGTGGGCGTCTCGAGAACGCTTGGATAGGTGCGAAATCGGTGCTTGGCGGAGTCCGCGACTCTCACCCTCGGCTCCGTCGCGATGGCGGGCGCAGTGGGATACGGCATTCTTTTGTCAGGCACAAGAACGATGGCGATGGACTTGGAGTCGCCCGTCCAGTCCAAGCCCGTCACCTCCGTTGCGAGCAACGGGTCCTTGGCGACGATCCGGCTCTTGCCCGTCCTCGCATCAGCCAGGCATAGGAGCGTCCGATCGTCGAAATCGGCCATGAAAGCGATCGTGGAGCCGTCTGGCGACCATCGGGCTCCGCTGACTCGCGCGCCAGGCGGGACTTCGATCGTCGTCGCCTTCCCTGTTCGGGCGTCGATCACCCGCATTCCTGGGTAGTCCCTGATCGTGATATTGCGGGAGCGGTTCGCAACCGTGTCTACCTGGAACCCGCCAAGGTTGACGTGCGGCTTACCAAGCTGGGCGAGCGTCGGCATCCCATCGGACACCATGACGAGGAACCGGCTTCGATCCGGGCTGAGATCGCTGAGCGAAACGTTCTCCCACCGCGGGGCCATAACGAGCCGCTCGATCTGGGGAGGCGGTTTGAGATAGGCCTCCGTTTCGAGGACGGTGGTGGGCGAAGGCGAGGAATCGGTGCGAAGCGCTGCTTCCTGCGCGAAGAGCCCATGGGTCGCACACAGAAGAGCAAGGCCGGCAAAACCACGGAGCGTTACCATAGTGCCGATTCTAACCCAGATGCCTGAAAAGTGAGTGGCAGGCCGTCATTCCGGCCGGAGGAATCTGAGGGCCAGTCCAGTGGTCAGATCCTTCGATTCGCGCCTACGCCGCTTCCTCGGAACGACATTTCGTTGGGGTGAGTTTTCACCCGCTGCTGGATATCGTAATTCGTCGCGCTCATGCCCCAAAACAGGAAAGCCGCGAGACCGATGTAAGCGGCGCCCATCGCGACTCGCTGCTGGTTTGTCGCGGGTAAGGGCGCCGGCCCGTTGCGTCGAAACCGCGCCCAGATCTGGGGAATGGACAATATCAGCAGGACGATGATCAGCGGATTCTCGGCCATACCGGTAAAGAACATCGCAAGCAAGAGCACGAGACCGATGATCCAAATCCAGTGGCTGATCGCGCCGACGATCCGTCCGCCATCGAGCGGATAGATGGGGGTGAGATTGAACAAGTTGATGAAGAACGTGACAAAAGCCAGACCCGCGAACAGGTAGTTGCCGGTCAGCGAGAAGATTCCCCAACAGGCGACCCCAGCCAAGGCGCCGAACAACGGCCCTCCAATCCCGATGACTGCGTCGACCCAGGTGCTGCGTGGCGATTGCTTAAGGAGGATGAGTGCCCCGAACAGCGGTATGAAAATAGGAGCCGAAACGGGCAGCCCCTTTCTCCACGCCATAAAGACATGTCCCATCTCATGAACGAAAATGCAGACAACGAGCCCGACGGCGAACTTGTAGCCGAAGATCTGCGCATAGACCCACACGCTCACCAGCATCGAGCCGGCGGTCAGGAGGACTTTGCCCAATTTCGCGAACTTGAGTATCGGAAGGAGGAACTTCCAGATCAGAGCCAGGTACTTGCCGATGGCGGCGAGCGCGGCCAGAATCGCACCCCAGATTCCCTTCGGTTTCTTCTTCTCCTGAACGGGCGCCGTGGGCTGGGCCGGAGCGTAGACCGGCGGCGCTCCGGTCTCGTACACGGGGAGTTGGACCGGGGGTGGCTCGGGCGCTTCAGAATTCATGGGCTCTGATCGGATATTGTAGCCGCCCGCCGCTCCAACCCTCCATCAAGTATTCTCTTGACTTCCTTCATGACCCTTGATAGCCCGAAACCGATCCGCAAGCTTCTCGTCGCCAACCGCGGCGAGATCGC
>DATJYD010000631.1:0-2598 GCA_035499755.1 Fimbriimonadaceae bacterium | reverse complement strand
GATCGTGGCTCTGCTGGGCCGGAAGCCCTCCGAGATTACTGAACAGGACTACCTCGCCACGCTCAAGCGGCTCGACTGGAAGCCGAACGTCATCGAGCTGAACGGGTAAATTCAAAACCTCTCCCGTTGCGCGTCCGTAGGCCAAGACGTTGACGAAATTCGCCTTCATCATCCATCCGCTCAATGCTCGCGACATCGCGCGCAAATTCTGGATCGCCAAATACATGCCGGATTCCTGGGTGGAGAAGTTCGCCCGCCACAAGGATCCGGTTATCCTCAGTGAGATCACAGGGATCCGGTCAGCGACTGGGGCGACGACTTCGGGCTGGTTCATCGGCCTGCCGATGACGCCGAACATGATGGTCAAGTCGCTGCCCATCGAAGAGGTCTACGACAAGATCGCGAAGTGCGGCGACGTGGCGGCGGATCTCGGCGCGGACATCATCGGACTCGGCGCCTTTACAAGCGTGGTCGGTGACGGTGGGGTCACAGTCGCGAAGCGGACGAAGATCAAGGCGGTGACGACCGGCAACTCCTACACCGTCGCCACCGCGATCGAGGGCACTCGCAAGGCCTGCGAGCTTCTCGAAGTCGATCTCCCCTCCGCGACCCTGGCGGTCGTGGGAGCGACCGGGTCGATCGGCAAGACCTGCGCGAAGGTTCTCGGGCGCTCGTTCGGCCGGACGATCCTGATCGGACGGGATCTCGAACGAACCCAGGCCGTCGCAACCGAACTCGATAACGCGACCGCATCGACCAACGTCGAGGACGTGGGGCAAGCCGATGCGATCGTCACCGTAAGCTCGGCGGGCAAGGAATTGATCATGCCGGAGCATCTCCGGCCAGGCACCGTCGTTTGCGACGTCGCTCGTCCCCGCGACGTGAGCGTTCGCGTAAGCAAAGAACGCCCCGATGTGCTCGTTATCGAAGGTGGCGTGATCCGGGTTCCCGGCGACGTCAAGTTCAACTTCCACTTCGGCTTTCCGGACAAGACGGCGTATGCCTGCATGAGCGAAACTATGATGCTCGCCCTCGAGGGCCGGCCGGAGAGCTTCACGCTGGGCAAGGACGTGAGCGTCGAACAGGTCGACGAAATGAACCGGCTCGCGAAGAAGCATGGCTTCGTTCTCGAGACTTTCCGGTCCTTCGAAAGGGCGGTCGACGCGGAAACGATCGAGCGGGCGAAGAAAGCCCGCCGGGAGGCCGGCCAGAGCCCCTTTCGAGCCGTGACCGCGCTTCAGCCATGAGCCTGAGGTCCGCTCTCTCCGGCATCGACGGCCTGCGCTTTCTCACCCCCTCGGAGCGAGAAGAACAGATCGTCTCGACCGGCTTCGAGGCGAAGAGCGTCGAGGCGTCGAACGTCGAAGGATCGGAGTTCAGAATCCTCGACGTTCCCTTGATCGAGGAAAGCGCGTTCACCCACTTCCTCGACGGGGCCCAGCGCTCGTGGCAGATCCTTTACCACCGGCTGTCCCCGGTCTATGTCGCGCACACTTCGGCGGCGGTTCTGGAGCGCGTCGATGGCGAATTGCAGCCGCCCACCGATTCGACTTACCGGGGCGGGCTGGAGGCGTTCGTGCCGGACGATCCCGCCCTTGGCGATGCCCTGCGGCCGCACGTGCCGGTGGTGCCGGTCCCGATTAAAGACACCCATCCCGGAGGCTTGGACGAGGTCGTGCGCAAGGCGATCTCCGATCGCCGGGATGACCTGGAGCGCGATCTGGCCCAGCGGTTTGGATGCCTTCAACCCCAGCCTCCTCAGACCCGCCCGAGCCGCGAAAATGGAGGAGGGGGCAGGCTTCTGATCGACGGCGGTTTGGGCAACGCGCTCAGGCATCAGGGCGAGCAGCCGTTCGTGATAGGAGTCGTCAAGAGCCACCGCAAGCAGTATTTCCGCTCCGCGAAGCGGACCGATGCGATCCTCGGTATGAAGCCGGGGCAGCGCTCGACCGTGTTCGAGCGCCCGGCCGACGCCGAGCAGGGAGAGTCGGTGTGCTCGTTCTATCTGCGGCTTCGGGAAAGCGACAGCTCGGGGCCGCTGTTCGGCCTCGTGCGGGTCGAGATGCCCTCCGACGAGGCTTATCTCGCCGAAGCCGACGTCATCGCGGGCTGGATCCTCCACGAGCGCGCGCCCCTCAGCCTTCCCGATCCGCGCTTCGACAAGCTCCTTTATCCGATCCGACTTGTGGAGCAGCACCTGAAGGCGAGGCAGCCCAGCACGGCGGCAATTCTCGGTTTGATCGGCTAGGCTAAACGAAATGAACGAGATCGGAAGGGTCATCGGCACCGAGAAGCGGCCGAACACTGCCTACACCTTCTACTTCTGGACCGCGCCGGAGAGCAAGGTTGGGATCGGCTCGCTCGTGAAAGTGGTCGCGGAAACGCCGGACCGAGGGTTGCCGAACGTCGGCACGACCGTCTACGGCGTCGTCGTCGAGGCCCAGGGCTTTAACGATCTCGAGAGCCCGCTCCATGAATTCCTATCCGTCGGCGGGGAAGCGGCGAAGGAGCCTCCCACGAAAAGGCCGGAGATGCGCGTTTTTCAGGCCGCCGTCCTCCGCCGCGAGCCGGAAGAGCCGATCGGCGCCGTCCCGATCG
>DATJYD010000630.1:0-2068 GCA_035499755.1 Fimbriimonadaceae bacterium | reverse complement strand
GCGGGCGTCGAATTGGCGAGCTTCGGCGAGATGGACATCAGGTCGCACTCGACTTCGCGGAAAACCGTGCCGGCGGTTTCGATCGTGACGGTGTGGCCCGCGGACCTCAGCCGCCGAGTCAACTCCTGGACCGGGTCGAACATCATCGGCTCACCGCCGGTGAGCACGACATGATCGATCCCGCGCAATTCGACGTCCTCGCAGATCGGCTCGACTTCCATGAACGCGCCTTCCGGCGACCAACTTGCATAGGGGGTGTCGCACCAGGCGCATCGCAGATTGCAGCCGCTGACCCGGACGAAGGTCGAAGGCGTTCCCGCCCATATCCCCTCGCCCTGGATGCTGGCGAATATCTCCGCGATCCTCAGCTTGGCGCCGGGCATGGCCAAGTTTGGCACGCGCCGGGACTTGGATCTGGGTTTAGACGCCGGTCATCAGGCGGATCAACTTCTCTTCGTCGGCATCGTCGCGATCGACTTCGCCGACGATCTTGCCGAGCCGCATGACGAGGATACGGGTGGCGATCGCGAGCATCTCGGGAAGCTCGCTGCTGACGACGAGGACCGCCCGGCCCTCCTTCGCCATCTCGCGGAGAATGTCGTGGATCTCCTGCTTCGCTCCAACGTCGACGCCACGGGTGGGCTCGTCGACCATCAGGACCTTGCAGTCCGCGGCGACCCATTTGGCGATGACGAGCTTCTGCTGATTGCCGCCGGAGAGGCCGGAGGTGGCGGCTTCCATCGACGGCGCTCGGACATGGAGGCGATCGAAATAGGTCTTGGCCTGCTTGCGCTCCTGGCGCTGCTTCACGAAGCCGAACGCGGCGAGACGGCGCAGGATGGTCAGCGTCATGTTCTCGCGGACGCGCATCGAGAGGATGAGGCCATGCCGCTTCCGGTCCTCGGGGACCAACCCAAGACCGAGCCGAAGGGCCATGCGAGGATCGCGGATCCGCACCTGCTTGCCGATGACCTCGATCCGGCCGTAGGCATTGGGATCGAGCCCAAAAATCGACTCGAGCACTTCGGTTCGCCCCGATCCGACAAGACCGGAGATCCCGACGATCTCGCCCTCGCGAACTTCAAGGGAAACGTCGCTGAACTTGCCTTCGCTGGAAAGACCCTCGACCTTGAGCATCACCTGGCCGGGATTGGCCTGGCTGCGGGTGGCGAGGTCGAGGTCGCGGCCGATCATGCTCTGGACGAGCGTCTCCTCGGTGAACTCCTTGGTCGGCCTCGTCACGACGTGTTTGCCGTCCTTGAGGACGGTTACGGTGTCGGACAGCCGGAAGACCTCGTTCAGACGGTGCGACACGTAAATGCAGGTCACGCCGTCCTTCTTGAGTTGCTCGATGACCTCGAACAGCCGCTCCGATTCGGAGTGGGAGAGTGAGGACGTGGGCTCGTCGAAGATGAGGATCTTGGCTCCCCGAGCGAGCGCGGAGGCGATCTGAACGGTCTGCTGGCGGGAGATCGGAAGATCGCCGAGCCTCCGATCGGGGCTGATATCGGCGCCGAACCGGGCGAGCGCAGCCTTCGCTTCCGCCCGCATTTCGGAGAAGTTGACAAAAGGCCCGGTATGAGGCATGTGGCCCAGAGCGAGGTTCTCCGCGACGGTCAGGTTCTCGCAGAAGAGCAATTCCTGATGGACCATTCCGATTCCGGCGTCGAGCGCCTGGCCCGGATCGGAGAAAGCGACTTCCTTGCCGTCGAGGATCACCTTGCCTTCGTCGGCGCGGTAGATGCCCGCGACGATCTTGCCGAGGGTCGACTTGCCGGCTCCGTTCTCGCCCATGAGCGCATGGCAGGAGCCACGTTCGACCGCGACGGTGACATCGTCGAGAGCAACGACGCCGGGGAATCGCTTGCTGATGTTGTTGAGTTGAAGGATCGCGTCCATCTTTGAATTCTCAGAGGGTCAGATTCTTTTGAGGCGTTTTTGCGCCAGTTTACGGCTCCATTGGTCGAGAAGTACAGCAACGACGACCGCGGCCCCGAGGATGATGGATTCGTAGTTGCGGTCTAGCGACAGATAGGTGATTGCCTGGCTGATGAGAACGATAACGATC
>DATJYD010000629.1:0-4814 GCA_035499755.1 Fimbriimonadaceae bacterium | reverse complement strand
GCGAGTTCTACGCCGGCCGCCCCGCCGTGACCGTCAACCGCTACGGCAAAGGCGAGGCCTACTACGTCGCCTCGCGCAACGGGGCCGAGTTCCAGCGGGCTTTTCTCGGCCGTCTGATCGATCGCCTAGACCTCGAGCGCGCCACGGACTGGAAGATGCCAGAGGGAGTGATGGCGACCCGGCGCGGGGAACACCTCTTCTTGCTTAACTGCACGGATCAGCCGCAGCCGGTTTCGATTGGGAACGAATCCTGGCGCGACGAGCCTTCGGGCAAGGTCTACGCCGACCGAATCCAGCTTGCGCCCTTCGAGTCGCTGATCCTGACCCAGCAGCATTCTGAACACAAGGAGGATCTCGCGACAGCCGCGCTCCAGGGCGGAGCTTCGTGATCGAGGTCGCCGCAGCCATCGCCCTTGCGTCCTCGAGGTTCGCGCTGAAGTCCGGCGACCGGGTCGTCTTCTACGGCGACAGCATCACGCAGGAGCAGAACGCCGACCTCGTCTACCCCGATTTCATCGAAGCCTACGTCGTCACCCGCTATCCCGGCATCGACGCGAGGTTCTTCAATCTCGGCTGGCCAGGGGATTCGACCTGGGGCGGGGAAGGGGGTTCGAGCGAGCAGCGCGTCAAGCGAGACGTCGCCCCGGTGAGGCCGACCCTCGTCACGATCATGCTGGGCATGAACGATGCGGGGTACGTTCCGTTCGATCAGAAGATCGAGGACATCTACCGCGAATGGTACGGCAAGCTGCTCGGCTGGATGCATGAGGCTGCGCCCCACGCCCGCTTCGATCTGATCCAGACCTCGCCCTACGACAGCATCACCCACGACCCGGCGAGGTCGGACGACTTCACCGCCCAGATGATCCGGCTGCCCTACAACTCGGTGCTTCTCCGATTCGGAGAGGTCGTGAAGGAGATCGCGAAGAAGAACGGCTACGGCTTCGTCGACTTCAATCAGCCCGTTCTCGATCTCCTTACCGCCGCCAAGGCCACCGATCCCGAAACCGCTCGGATGATCGTCCCCGACGGGATTCACCCCGCCTCGGCCGGCCACGCGGTCATGGCCGCCCACCTCCTTACCGCCTGGGGCGCCGATCCTCTGGTGTCAGATATCGAGATCGATTTGGGCGCCGGGAAGATCGGGCGGAGCGAGAATGCCTCCGTAGAGGCTGTTAGCAAATCCGGCTGGACCAGCCTGGAAGCGTCTCTGCCGTATCCGCTTCAGCTTGGCGACGCCGCCCAGAGAATGGTCGCCACCAAGACCGAGACTCTCGACCTCGTTGGCCGGGAGATGCTCGCCGTCAATGGTCTCGCGTCCGGCCGGTACCGGCTCACGATCGACGACAAGAAGGTCGCGGATCTGGATGCCGCCGAACTCGCGAAGGGGATCAACTTGAATGCCTACGAAACGCCGATGATGGATCAGGCCGTCCGCGTTCTGGATCTGGTGAAGAAGCGCAACCACCTGTTCTTCGTGCGCCGCCACGACCTCCAATGGTCACTCGGCGGCATCGCGGACGTGACTCAGGCCTCCCGCGATCTCGACGCCCTCGCCAAGCAGGTGCGCAAAGCCGAGATCGCCGCCGCGAAGCCAGTCAGCCACCGCTTCACCCTCACCCCGATCGCCTAGCCTGGATTATTGGTGAGACACGGCTCCGCGGCTAAGCACTGCCATCTGAGCATGCCTGCGGACGCGTAACGGGCCGGGTTTGCTCGTTTCGCGATCGCAGGTCCGGCTCCTGAGGTGTTTTGGGGCCGGAATCGGGCCTCAAAAGGTGGTCTGCGGAGCCGTCAGGCAGCCCGGCGAGTTGCCGGGCCAGATTGGAGCCTCGCTTTATGTTCAGGTTGCGAGCTGGATGAGAAGTGCGGCGTGGGGGTGTCCTCTTGGAAGCCTCACCCGAAGGCGCCGGGTCGTTTGCTCGACGATCGCGGCGATCTTCAGGAGCTTGAGGCGTATCTGGCCCATCGTGAATTTGGCCAGGCTCGTGCCGGCAAGCCCCTCGCGAACGAGGGTCATCAGGATGAAGGCCATGCCGTGGATGAGCAGCCGAAAGCAGTTGGCGCTGAATCGGTGGCAACTCGTTCTGCCGGAGGAGAGGTCGAGCTTGAGCTCCTTGATGCGGTTTTCGGAATCTCCACGGGCGATGTAGAAGCCGTACACTTGCTCAGGATCGTCTGCCAGGTTGGTCACCACGAAACGAGGGTTGTTCCCCTTGGCCGTCACCTCCGCTTTAGCGACGATCCGACGCTCCTTGGGCCAGGTGCCGGCCGAGTAATTGAATTCTCCGAAGAGCCTTGCCTTGAGCCCGGTCTCGGCGAACTGGGCACGCGAGGCATCCTCCAGCTCGCTCGAATGATAGAGGAGCAGGATGTTCTTGGGAAGCGAGATCGCGTAGCCCAAGCCAAGCTCCTCGCAGGCCAAGTACATCTCGGGAAGGGCAAAGCCCGCGTCAGCCCGCAGCAGGATCTGCGTCTTCGGAAAAGCTTCCTGGAGCATCTCCGCAATGCGCCGAAGCACCGCGACCGATCGCCTGCCCGCATGCGAGTTTCCCGGCCGCAACACCGCTCCGACGAGTTCCATGGGGCCCTCGTCGGCGGAGGCGAAAGCCACCAGGGGAAGGAAGCAGTGCGTGCCGTAGTAGCCGTGGTAGAACTCGAACTCCTGCTGCCCGTGCGCCGGATCGTCCGTGGCGTCCAGGTCGAGAACGATCCGCTTGGGAGGCTTTCCCCGGTGGCGATCGATGAAGAACCGCACGAACTCGCGGCTCATCGCATGAATGGCGCGGTGGCCGACCGAGTTCTCGAAGGTCGAGAGCGTCGGCTGGGACGCCGGTTTGCCGTTCAGACACACCTGGTAGAGGGGGTCTTCCCTCAGGGCGTCGAAGTCGTTGCAGTCCTCCCAGCCCAGGCAGATCCCCGCGACCCGCTGGGCCAGCATTTTCCAGGCGCTGTGAGTCACGCTCTTCTGACGGCGCTTGTCGCACAGGTGAGCTACCATCCGGCGCGCCAAACCCCAGCGCTCTTCCGTCTTCATCAACAGCACAAGCCCACCATCGCTTGAGATGTCCGGAGCATTCTGAACCATCTCCGCCCGATCAAGAAGACGCCTGGGCAGCTTCAAGAGAGCCCTCTTTCGCCGTTTGCTTTCATCACACAAAAGACGCAAAGTGCGGCTCTCTAGAACCTGTCGTCAATAATCCGGGCTAGAGGTTTCGTGCCTCGGTCGCCGGGCTGCTCGTTGGCGCTAACCGCAGAAAGACGCAGAGCCTGATTCTCGGGGACGCGCAGGAGCCCCGATCATTCGGGCACGAGGCGGTAGCGGTGCCTCACCGGCTGCGCCGCCTTCATCTCATCCCGGTACACATCCTCCTCCAGCCTCGCGATTCCCGCCGACGCGGCTCGGCCGCTCGCGCGGTTCGAGTACTGCCAGTCGATCTCCTTCCACTGGTCGAAGTCCAGGTGGCTCCTTTTCCAGGCCCAGTCCTCGACCTCGAGGGCCTGGCGGCGCATCGGAGTGTCGTAGTCCGCGAGGTTCAGCCCGAGAGCCAACTCCTCGGAGGAGAACGAGCCGGCCGCGACATCGTCGATCATCAGCTTGTACCGCCCGGGGGCCAGCCCGTCCACCATCAGCATCTCCTGGTTCAGGGTCACCTGGAAGTCGTAGAGCTTCAGGACCAACTTGACGGCGGGGTCGTCCGGGTCGACCGCGAAGGGCGTCGCGCCTTCCAGTTCGTTCCAACTCAAGCCGTCGAAATCGCTTACGCTCGCATTCTCGGCGCGTTCGACCTTCTTTGACTCGGCATCCAGAGCGACGTCCGAAACGAGCGACGGCGCGCCCCACGCCTTCAGCAACTCGCCCGTCATCACGATGTGGCCGGGAGGGCCGGGGTGGATCCAATCCGGCACGATCTGGTTGGCGAGCTTCACGTCGATCTTCTTCGCCTCCGTCATCACTTTGACCATCGGCGCGTTGAAGTCGACGAAGAGCGCCCCGCGCTTGGCCGCCGCGTCCTTGACGATCCGCGCGTACTTGATGAGGGTTCCGTTGTAGCCGTTCGGGTCGTCCCGGGTGTAGTCGTCCCACGGCGAGGTCTCGATCATCGTAAAGCGCGCATTCGGCGCAGCCGCCTTCAGCAGGTCGCAAAGCTTGTTGTAGGAAGTGTCCAACTGCCTGTACTTGTTCGCGTCGAACGGCACATAGCCTCCGTCGTTCATGCCGAGCAAGATGGTCACGACGGTCGCCTTGACGGGAGCCACGTCCCGCGGCACGCGCTGGGTCGCGGTTCCGCCCTCCGTCTGTCCGGCCGCAGTGTCTCCCGACCAGCCCCGGTTGTAGAACCGGACGTTCATCTTCGGGAATCGCAGATGGACGAACGACTCGACATAGGTGGTGTAAAGCTGCTGCTCGGTGATGCTATCGCCATAGAAGCAGACTCGGTCTCCGTCGTGAAGCGCGAAGCCGGATAGGGCGAGGAGGGCGGCCAACATCTCGATCCCAGGCTACCGCGAACCCAGGCGGACGGCTTTGATTAACCGGATGAACGCCCCGGCCCTACTCCGTTCGCCTCCACCCTTTGCAGCGGTCGTCTCCAGGGCTCGGGGCAACTGGCGGGGCGGAGGCATGGTATGAGGAGGGAGGAGTAATCTCGCGGCATGCCTGCCGGCCGGCCGCTCTATGTCTACGACAAGTGGTCCGCCTACGACGAGCTTTCCGATTCGATCCCGCTCACCGAGGAGCTGGCGATGTTCCAGCTCGATCACATCGTCCGCCTCAAACGCCACGGGGTGACGATGGACGCCTATCTGATGGA
>DATJYD010000628.1:0-2447 GCA_035499755.1 Fimbriimonadaceae bacterium | reverse complement strand
AGGCAGGCGGGATTCGTGCACGTCGCCGATCGCCATATCGCGCCGGGGAAGAAGCAGTGGACTTGGGGCAACCACCCGTTCGGCTGGGCCTGGGACCGCAACCTGACCGACTCCGACGGCCCATACGTCGAACTGATGGCGGGGACCTTCACTGACAACCAGCCCGACTTTTCCTTCCTCATGCCCTACGAGACGAGGGAGTTCAAGCAGGTCTGGTATCCGATCCAAGGCATCGGGCCGGCGACGAACGCGACCGAGGAGGCCGCGATCTCGGTGCGTTTGGAGGGCGGCACGGCGTTCGTCGGGATCAGCACTTCATGCGTGATCGACGGGCGGGTCGTGGTCGAGTTTGGCGACGAGATCGTGGAGGACATCGTCCGGATCGGACCCGGCGGCGCCTGGCGCGGCAGGTACGAGGTAGGCGAAGCGGACTCGGTTTCGGCCCGGTTCTTCGACTGCTTGTGGTCCCGGGAAGGGCGCCTGGTGGTGGAGTCGACGGTGACGCGCACGACCGGGACGGTCGTGAAGACCACGGGCGAGCCGCCCGTGCCACCGCCCAAGCCACGGCCGGCGACCGAGCCTCTCCTACCAGACCGGATCGAGTCGGTCGAGGAGCTCTATCTGACCGGTCTGCACCTATGGCAGTACCGTCACGCGACCCGCAAGCCGGAGGCCTACTGGCGGGAGGCGTTGCGGCGCGACCCGCTGGATTCCCGGTGCAACTCGGCGATGGCGGACTGGCATTTGCGGCGCGGCGAGTACGCCCTGGCCGAGGAGTTCGCGCGCAAGGCGATCGAGAGGCTGACGGCGCGGAATCCCAACCCCCGGGAGGGCGAGGCGTTCTATCTGCTGGGCATGGCTTTGGAGCGTCAGGGGCGGTTCGCCGAGGCAACGGACGCTTACAAGAAGGCAACTTGGAATCATGCCTGGGCCTCGGCGGCCAAGTACCGGCTGGCCTGCGTCTTGCTGAAGTCGTCACCCCCTCCTCTTGCGGGACTGTGGGGTCAGGGGAACGTGGGGGAGGATCGGCGCGCGACGCTGAAGTGCCGGGAGGCAGACCGCAAGTTAGCGGAGCTAGACCGGCTTCTCTCAAGCAGTCTCAACCGGTCCGCGATCGCTCTCGATGCGACTCTCTGCCGCCTCCAAGGGAAGGTCGAGTCCGCCCGTGTCAGAACCCACAGCATCCTCTTCGCCGATCCGCTCGACCTGTGGGCGGCTCGCGAGGCGAGGCTCGCCGCCGAGGCCGACCCTTCCGCCTCCGAAAGCGAGCGCCGGCGCCTCCGGTGGCTTTACAAGGATGCGATGCGCGGCGACCCGCAGAACTACCTCGACCTCGCGATCGACTATGCGGACGCGGGGCTGGTCGACCAGGCGATCGCCGTTCTGGATGAGATCGCCGACGCCGGCGACGCCATGGTCGCCTATGCTCGCGCGTACTATGCGAAAGGGGCGCAGGGTGGCGGGTGCCCGGTGCCAGGATCCTCAATCCTCAGTCCTCAATCCTGCGCTCTCTTCCCCTCCCGCCTCGAGGATATCGAGTTTCTGAAAGCCGCCGATCCCGGAGACGCGCAAGCCGCGTATCTGCTCGGAAACCTGTATTACGACCGCGGCCGGCACGAGGAGGCGATCGCGGAATGGGAGCGCGCGGTCCGTAACGCCCATCAGCCTGAAAGCCAGGCCCAGGATGGCCCTGGTACCAATCGGCTGGAAGCCGATGCTACCGCCTGGCGGAATTTGGGGATCGCCTATTTCAACGTGGGCCGCGACCCCGCAAAAGCACGCGACGCCTTCGACAAGGCCGTCGCCGCGAACCCGCGCGATGCCCGCATCGCCTACGAGCGGGACCAGCTTCTCAAGCGCACCGGCGAGCCGGACGAAAACCGTCTGAACCAGATCGACCCAAACCTGGCCCTGGAGCGAGACGACTTCACCCTCGAACTCTGCTCCCTCCTCACCGAGACCGGTAAGCCCGACGAGGCGCTCGCGATCCTGCAAGCCCGGCGCTTCGCGCCGTGGGAGGGTGGCGAGGGCGTCGCCTTGCGCGAGTGGACGCGCGTGAACCTCGCCCTCGGAGAGCGCGCTATCGGCCACGACCCGGAGGAAGCTCTCGCCTACTTCGAAGCCGCCGAGAATCCGCCTGAGAACTTGGGCGAAGCGAGGCACCTGCTCGCCAACGCAAGCGACGTTTGGTACTGGCTCGGCGAAGCCCTGAGCCGCTTGGGCCGGGACGATGAAGCCAGGACATGGTGGTCCAAAGCCGCGGAGTTCAAAGGCGACTTCCAGGAAATGGCGGTGCGCGCCTTCTCGGAGATGACCCGCTTCCAGGCCCTGGCCCTCTCCCGCCTAGGCCGGGAAGAAGGGAGCCGATCGCTTCTGGAGAACCTCCTCGCCTATGCGAATGAGCTGGAGAAAGAGGAGGCGAAGATCGACTACTTCGCGACCTCGCT
>DATJYD010000627.1:0-2698 GCA_035499755.1 Fimbriimonadaceae bacterium | reverse complement strand
CCGGGCGATCGACGGCCTCGGCGCCGCGATGCTCTGGCCTGCCGCCTTCTCGGAGATGGGCGCAGCGGTGAAGGACGAGGACCGGCAGCAGGCGATGTCCTTTCTCAACTTGTGCTACATGCTGGGCATCGCGCTCGCCCTGCCGCTCGGCGGCTTCGTCAACGACATGGCGCACGTGAAGTGGGCGGGCCTGCTTCTTGCCGCCGGTCTCTTTGCCTGCGTCTCGATCTCGGTCGTGGTGTTCATCCCGAACACGCCCACGCCGGTTCGGGCCGACGGATCGGAGCCGGGCGGGTTCAAGATCGGCGAGTTCCTTCGCTCGATCCGGCAGATCCCCGCCTATCTTCTCCTCGCCGTCATCACCTATGCGGGGATCGGATTCCCGATGGCGATCGTCAAGATCTTCGCCCAGGACGCTCTCGGGATGAGCGAGCTTGCCTTTGGCGGCCTGGTGTTCCCTGCCGCGATTCTGATGGCGGGGGCGGCGGTGCCGATGGCGAAGTTCGGCGACCGGATCGGCCGAATCCGGGCCGTGCATTATGGGATGGGGGCCTGCGCGGCCGGCCTGATCGTCATCGCGTCGGGGGCGATCTTCCCGTTCATGCGGTCGGCTCTCATCCTGGTGATCGGCAGCCTGCCGGTGGGTCTCGGCTTCCTCCTCGCGATTCCTGCTTGGATGGCGAGCGTCAGCGACATCGACGCCCAGCGGCGCGGCGCCAATCTGGGAGCCGTGATGACCGCCCAAGGGATCGGCGCGATCATCGGCGCCCCGGTCGGAGCGGCCCTGTACGACAAGCTTCAGCCGGTCGGCGTCGAACTGGGTCTCGGCCCCGCCTTCGGTTACTATGCGCCCTGGGCAGGCTGCGCCGCTTGCATCACCGCAGGCTGGCTGGTGAGCCTGCGGATTCTGCGCGACCCGAAGTAGAGGCCCGAAGGGCCGTCACGATCCGGTCCCTTGTCTCACTGCCCAAGGGAGACCCGCCCCCCTCCTCAGTAGGGGGAATCCATGACAGCCGGCCGGTCCCGCGAGCGGTAATCTTTTGCTACAGGACGACTGCCCTCAGCGCGGAGCCGGCAGGTTCGACCCAAAGAACGGAGCAAAAAAATAACTATGCCTACTCGCATCGGAATCAACGGATTCGGCCGCATCGGGCGACTCTCGCTTCGGACGATCCTCGGGCGATATCCCGAAGACCTCGAAGTCGTCGCCATCAACGACATCGCCGAGATCCGGGCGAACGCGCACCTCTTCAAATACGACTCGACCTACGGGACTTTCGCGGGCAAGGTCGACCACGACGAGCAGAACATCATCGTCGATGGAAAGCCGATCCGCAACTACGCGGAGAAGGACCCGGCCGTGATTCCCTGGGATGCCCATGGAGTCGATATCGTCCTCGAGTGCTCGGGCAAGTTCAACGACGCCACCAAGGCGGTCGCCCACAAAGAGCACGGCGCCAAGAAGATCATCATCTCGGCCCCGGCCAAGAATGAGGACGTCACCATCGTCCTCGGCGTCAACGACGCGATGTACGATCCGGCCAAGCACAGCATTATCTCGAACGCGAGTTGCACCACGAACGGCCTCGCGCCGGTCGCCAAGGTTCTGCACGAGCGATTCGGGATTCAGAAGGGCCTCCTGACCACCATCCACGCCTACACCGGTTCCCAGAAAGTGCAGGACACGGCGGGCAAGGACCTGCGCGACGCGCGTTCGGCTTTCCAGAACATCGTCCCCGCGAGCACGGGCGCCGCGAAGGCCGTCGGCCTCGTCATCCCCGAGCTGAAAGGGAAGTTCACGGGCATGGCGTTCCGCGTCCCGACCCCGACCGTCTCGGTCGTCGACTTCACCGCCGTCCTCTCCCGCGAGGGAAGCGTCGAGGACATCAACGCCGCCATGTGCGAGTATGCGAATGGGCCCATGAAGGGCATCCTCGAATACACCGAGGAGAAGCTCGTCAGCACCGACTTGCGCGGCGCCGAAGCCAGCTCGATCTTCTCCGCGATCGATACCGTGGCGATCGGCGACCTCGTCAAGGTCGTTGCCTGGTACGACAACGAGTGGGGCTATAGCTGCCGCATCGCCGACCTCGTGAAGTTCGTCGTCGACAAGGGCCTCTAACCCTCGGAGTGCGGTGCGCCAGCACCGCCTTGGGGCGCCGCGCAGAGAATCTGCGCGGTGCCTCTTGCTTTGGGTTGGCGCCGGGAGCATGCCCTTCGGGCTCGCCTATCCCGAATCATGCATTTGGAGTGCGATACCGTAGCGGCAGGGCTTGCCCTGAGGGGTCGGCGGCCGGACAATTGCCCGCTTCTCGCCGTCGGCAATCAAGCGCATGCTCATGACCCGCATCCAGATTCAGAAACTAGGGAGGATCGCGGGCGTTTCGGTCGCGGCTCGCCCGTTCCTGGCATCCCCGTCCGCAGTCCGGTCGGCTACGACATATTCGTTCGTGGAAGCAAGGACTCCTGTCGGATCCTTCTTGGCGCACCGGTCGCTTGTGGCCGCCATGAAGGGTAGTGTTTAACCCGTGATGGCGATGAGAATGGTCTACGTTGCGGTTGGACTACTTGCCTTTGCCGCAGCTCCTTGCCGCATAGGTCGGCATATCGAGATGGTCGCAAGGGCGCATCCTGCCTCGAAGCTCAGCGTTCGTTCTGAACCTAGCTTCGACTCAGTCTGTGACGAGATCGTCCGGTC
>DATJYD010000626.1:0-3245 GCA_035499755.1 Fimbriimonadaceae bacterium | reverse complement strand
GATGCCGAATCCGGCAATCGAAGCGATGCCACCCGCCACAGTCGCGGCTAGAGCGACAAGGATCTGAAACCCCACGTTCACGATGAAATCCCTGAGGTGCGCGCCAACACGATAGCCGAGGATCTGTGAAAGAATCGTGTCAGGAGATAGGGAGTCGAATGAGTTCTTTTAATCGCCGCAACTTCCTGAAGGCTGCCACCGCCGCCGTTGCAGGCACGCTGGTTGCGAAACCTGCTGATGCTTGGCCCCAGAGCGCGAATACTCCACTAGCTGATGAGAGGCCTGTCGACTACTCCATCACCATTGCAGCGGCACCCATCGAGATCGCCAAGGACAAGATCATCTCTACCATCACCTACAACGGCCAGTTTCCTGGACCGCTGCTTCGTCTCAAGGAGGGCCAGCCCTTTACGATTGAGATCGTTAACGATACCGATACACCCGAGCAGCTTCACTGGCACGGCCAGAAGGTGCCGGTGGACGTCGATGGTGCCTCCGAAGAGGGCACGCCTTATGTTCCAGCCCATGGCAACCGTCATATCACGTTCACGCCGAATCCTGCCGGCTTCCGCTTCTACCATACGCATAACCGCGCCGGAGCCAACCTCTACGCGGGTCAATACACGGGTCAGGTCGGTCCCGTCTACATCGAGCCAAAGAATGAGCCCGGCAACTACGATCGCGAAGTGTTCCTGGTGCTGAAGGAGTTCGAGCCCACTCTCAGCCGCGGCGGCGACATGGCCATGGACTTTCTTTCACCCGCGACCGAGGTACCCGATTTGAAGCAACGGGGCGAGTCGGCGATGAAAGCGTCTCTTGCCCGAGGCACTCCGCATGGCTACGAGGTAGGCTACGGCTCGTTCACCATCAACGGACGCATGCTCGGTCACGGCGAACCGATCCGCGTCAAGCCAGGCGAGCGCGTGCTTTTTCACGTCCTCAATGGCAGTGCCACCGAGATCCGCAGCCTGGCGCTTCCCGGCCACACCTTCAAGGTCGTGGCCATGGACGGTAATCCAGTGCCACACCCCACGTCAGTTCCCGTGCTTTGGCTCGGTACCGCCGAACGCATCTCGGCCGTCGTTGACATGAATCACCCGGGCGTCTGGATCATGGGAGACACGGCCGATGACGACCGTCATCATGGCATGGGCATCGTCGTCGAATACGCCGGACACGGCACCAAACCACAGTGGATCGCTCCTCCGCCATTCAAGTGGAATTACTCGCACTTCGCCAATCCGGGAGCAGCGGCCCCACCAGATCACACCTTCGAGATGACCTTCGCCAAGGAGAACGCCGCGGAAGGCGGTTTCAATCGCTGGACCATCAACGGCGCAGCCTATCCCATGGACAGCATGAAAATGCCTGCCACGTTCTATCTAACCCAGGGAAAGCGCTACCGTGTTCGCATGAGCAACGCCAGCGACGATATTCACCCCGTCCACCTTCACCGTCATATTTTTGAAGTTACGAGCTTTGCCAGCCAGGCTATGTCGGGCTTGATGAAAGACGTCGTTATGGTTGGAGGTTACCAGGAAGTCGCCTTCGATTTCGTCGCCGACAATCCGGGACTGACACTGTTCCACTGTCATCAGCAGCTGCACATGGATTTCGGCTTTATGACGCTCTTCGATTACGCGTAGCGCGAGAGGGATGAGTTGTTGGCACTACTGAAGAGGACGTGATGGCAGATCCTTCATGAACTCGTAGGCGTGTTGATGCGAGATCGACCGGAACCGGTTGAACATTCGGAGCACGTCCTGCCGCGAGCCAAAGTTGTTCCGGTTCCAGAGCGCGCCGATGACAAAGCACGCAAGCATCAGGACGACCACTACGATCTCGGCCATAAAAGCACCCTCCTCGATAGCTTCGAATGTCCGTTATATTGTTCTGCTCCGGCCATGCCGTTGCAAGCCGTTCCCACCGAACCACCTATCGCACAGCGACGTTTGTTCCAAATTCGGCACAAAGAACGATGGCTCCCGAATCGCGCGGGGGGCGAAGATCATTTATTCTTGAACCAGGCATGATCTTCGTCCTCGACAACTACGACTCCTTCACCTACAACCTCGTGCAGTATCTCGGCGAGATGGGGCAGGAGATCGTTGTCCGCCGCAACGACCAGGTCACCGTCGACGAGATCGAAGCCATGCACCCGGAGCGCATCCTCATCTCGCCCGGACCGTGCACACCGCAGGAAGCCGGCATCTCCATCGAACTCATCAGGCACTTTACCGGCAAGCTCCCTGTTTTTGGCGTCTGTCTCGGGCATCAGGCCATGGGCGCGGCCTTCGGCGGAGACGTCATACGCGCTCGCCAACTCATGCACGGCAAGACCAGCCAGATCGAGCACGACGGGCGCACGATCTTCCGCGACGTGCCCTCGCCCATGCAAGCCACTCGCTACCACTCGCTGATTGTTAGCGACAAAGGTTTCCCTAAGGACCTCGAGGTCAGCGCCCACACGACCGATGCCGCCGGCAACAAGGTCATCATGGGTTTGCGTCACAAAAAGTTCCCCGTCGAAGGCGTCCAGTTCCATCCCGAAAGCGTACTGACCACGCACGGCAAGCAACTGCTTCGTAACTTCCTCGCGCTCTAGTCCGGACCTGACCTAACGTTCGCACTAAGGTGCGAACCTCGGAAGTATCACTTTCACTACGATTTTCCGATGTCGATACAGCGGATTTGATTGACAGGCAGGCACTCTGGGCGAGATGCTTACATCCGCTATGGAGACAACTCCGATGGCCGAGCCGCAACGTGAGCAGCGCAGTACCCGCCGTTTTGCACTTCGGCTCCCTCTCACCGTGAAGTTCCCACAGGGCGACCCGAAGGAAGCCCAGACCCGTGACGTGAGCGCGCGCGGGATTTCGTTCTTCGTCGACAGCTCGATCGCCGAGGGCTCGCCCATTGAGTTCACGCTGACGTTACCGCCGGAGATCACGCTGACCGAGAGCATTCGCGTGCATTGCACCGGCAAGGTCGTCCGCGTCGAGCCGCAACAACCCGGACGCGTCGGCATCGCCGCCGTCATCGAGCGCTACGAATTCCTAGCGGAAAGCTGAAGCCGCAGCGTCACGGCCCTGTTAGCTTCCCGAGCTCGAGCCACTAACCTATTTTATTTTTCAGTGTTGTCGGAGTTCTGGGTGCGGCAGAGGATCGCGCCCACCCGTCGAAAATATCTTGGTGCAGTCGGTGCTGGTTGGAGTCCCACATCTGCCGAACGGGGCAGATGTGGG
>DATJYD010000625.1:0-3187 GCA_035499755.1 Fimbriimonadaceae bacterium | reverse complement strand
AGCTCGAAGACCCCAAGCTGGCCAAGGGTCTCGTCAAGCGGGGCGTAACCCGCGTCCTCACCCCCGGCACCCTGATGGAAGACTCGATGCTTCCGGGAGGCGCCAACAACTTCCTCGCCGCCATCTGCGTCCAGGATGGCCGGGCCGGACTCGCTACCCTCGACCCCTCGACGGGCGAGTTCGTGGTCACCGAGCTCGACGGCGAATTCGACGAGAAGCTCATCCAGGAGCTTGGGCGCATCCGGCCCAGCGAACTGCTCGTCGGGCCGAACGCGGAGGGTTTCGGCGAGGTCGCGGCTTCCGGCCTCGGCGCAGCCGTGACTCCCTTGGCGACGAGTTCGGCGGAACGAGCTGCGCGCCGGCTCAGCGAGCAGTTCCACGTCGCAAACCTCAACGGCTTCGGTCTCGAAGACAAGCCGAGCGCGGTCGTTGCGGCTTCGATGATCCTCGCCTATGCCGAGAAGAACCGGTTGCCCCTGGGCCACGTCGACTCGATCTCCTCCTATTCGGTCGACGGCTTCATGCGCCTCGACCCCGCGACCCGCCGCTCGCTGGAGCTGACTCAGAATATGGCGGACGGCTCGCGCCGGTTCACCCTACTCTCCGTGATCGACCAGACGGTCACTTCGATGGGCGGCCGGCTCATGCGCAAATGGATCGAGCAGCCGCTGCTGGACGCGAAGGAGATCCGGTCGAGGCAGGAGGCGGTCGAGCGCTTCGTTTCCCATTCGCTGGTGCGCGGAGACGTGCGCGACGCCCTCGCGCGGCTCGCCGATCTGGAGCGGCTGGTCTCGCGGGTCGCGACCGCTCTCGCCGGCCCTCGCGATCTCGCCGCTCTCAAGACTTCGCTCAACGCCTTGCCGGTGCTCGCCGATCCCCTGCGCAAGATCGGGCTCGGCCGGATCCAGGAGCTTCGAGAGATGATCTCCGACCACTCCGAGATCGCCCACCTGCTCGATCAGGCGGTCGTCGCCGAGCCGCCTCACGTGCTGCGCGACGGCGGAGTGATGAAAGCAGGCTACGACGCCGAACTCGACAAGCTGCGCGATCTCTCCAAGAACGGCAAGAGCTATATCGCCAGCCTCGAACAGGCCGAGCGCGAGCGGACCGGCATCGGCAATCTGCGGGTGGGCTTCAACTCCGTGTTCGGCTACTTCCTCGAAGTCTCGAAGTCGCAGCTCGACCGCGTCCCCGCCGACTATATCCGCAAGCAAACCACCGCGAACGGCGAGCGCTACATCACCGCTGAACTCAAGGAGCATGAGTCGCTGGTCCTTGGCGCGGAGGAAAAGGCGGTTGCGCTGGAAGCCGATCTCTTCAACCGGGTGCGTCTGCGGATCGCGGAGCACGCCCGCACGCTCCTCCAAACCGCGCGAGCCCTGGCCGAGATCGACGTCCTCGCCGGCCTCGCCGAAGCCGCCTCCCGTCTGGGCTACGTCAAACCGGAGATCGTCGATGAGGACGTGATCGAGATCCGCGCGGGCCGCCATCCGGTCGTCGAAACGAGCACGAGTTCGTTCGTGCCGAACGATACCGGTATTGGGGATGATGGAGGTGATGGAGGTGATGGGAGTGGCCCTCCTCCCGACGAGGCCCATCAAAGCGGGATCCAAGACGTTCGGGCCATAAGGCGATCTCCTCCATCACCTCCATCACCTCCATCATTTCCGTCACGACGAGCGGAGCGTGTCATCATCCTGACCGGCCCCAACATGGCGGGCAAATCCACCTACCTGCGGCAGAACGCGCTGATCGTCCTTCTTGCCCAGATCGGCTCGTTCGTGCCGGCCAGATCCTGCCGGGTCGGGCTTTGCGACCGGATCTTCGCGCGGATCGGGGCCAAAGACGAACTGGCCCTCGGCCAATCGACCTTCATGGTGGAGATGGTGGAGAGCGCGAACATCCTGAACCACGCGACGCCCCGCTCGCTCGTCATCCTCGACGAGGTCGGGCGCGGGACCTCGACCTACGACGGCCTCGCCATCGCCTGGGCGATGATCGAGCATCTTGCTTCGATCGGGGCGAAGACGATGTTCGCGACCCACTACCACCAGCTCAACGCGCTCGCCGAGCAGATGCCGGGGATCGCCAACTTCCGGGTCGCGGTCGAGGAGTTCGGCGACGAGATCGTCTGGACCCACAAGGTACTGCCGGGCGGCACCGACCGCTCCTACGGCGTTCATGTCGCAAGGATGGCCGGCGTTCCCGCGCCGGTTCTGATTCGGGCTCGGGAGATCTTGGAAGAGCTCGAGCAGAAGAACCAGGCGCCCAAGGCTGTCCCCGTCCAAACCCAAACCCTGCAGATGACGCTCTTCGAGTTCGAAGAGCCACCCGTCGTGCGCGAACTCCAGGAGCTCGACGTCAATCGCCTCACCCCCCTGGACGCGCTGAGACTCCTCGACGAGTGGAAGCGGAAGTTCGGGAAGTAGCGCAGTTGGCACGGGTTCCCAGGATGACATGCCGCAAATTCGGCAGGCTGCCGGTCAAAGTCGCGGGCGGTGAACGCCTTCCACGGCGTTGGAGTGGCGTTCCAGGATCTCCCCGGTGGCCGCGTCGATCCAAGCATCCTGCTGCTTTCCGCTCACCTCGTAGATGAGCGGCTCGAGCTTGGCGAGGGCCATCCGGCGGGCCGCCGGCGACAGATTGCGATCGATCGGGCTCAGAGTGCGATATCGCGGGCCGACGATCCTTGGGGCCGCGCTTAGCTCGATCGCCCGCCTAGCAATCGCGATCGCCTGCGCAGGGGTGATCTTCACCTTGGCCGCGGAATAGGTATAGCCGGTGGACCGCGTCAGTTCGATCTCGCCTCCGGTCAGAGAATCCAACCCGATGTCGCTGCGGTTACCGCTAAAGTCGGTTGGGAATCCGTAGGGGCGGTCGAAGAAGACGACCCGGATCTCGGATCGAGAGACGGTCCCCGCCGCTCCCGGTTTGGGAAGCGCTGCCATGCGCGAATCAGGCCCGTGATGCCAGCCGAGCCGGTCGAGAGTCGCGGCCGCCCTCGCAATCACGTCCTTTTCGGAGCGGTAGAAAGGCGGGCCGGCTTGTGCTCGCCGCCCCGGCTTGTAAAGGGTCAAGTCCAGAGCCCGGCAATCCGTGTATCGAGAGACACAGCCGGTCTCGTCATCCACCGAAAGGACGTACTGGCCGGCCGATGCCTCCCAGCGGTTCGGCAAAGGAGGAATGA
>DATJYD010000624.1:0-2540 GCA_035499755.1 Fimbriimonadaceae bacterium | reverse complement strand
CTCGACTACCTCGATTTCGCAGGCGACGCCTCTCGTGAGGCCGCTCGTCCGGATCTTCCCCTGAGAGCCTGACAGCAGAACGAAGGCGCCGTCCGGTCGCGCTTTCCCAACGAGCTTCCGACGCATAGCCGCCACCACGGCTTGCGGCCTTTCCTTGAAGTCAAGTCGGTAAACGATCTGGACGAAGCGAAGGTGGGGGCGGCCTTCGACGCTGCTCACCGACTCGAAATCGCTCTCCAAGGCTCGGATCTTGGCATCGAGCGCTTTGATGACGGGAGAGTCGGGCATGTAGATATGCAGTTGAGAGCTCCTCTCAGCCTTTGCCTCGGCAATCTGGGCGCGGAGGCTCTCAAGTGAAGCCTGGGGGTCCAAAGTGTCGCCAACCGGTTTCCGGATGATCGAGACCTTCGGATGGAAACCGGCAAGAAACTCGAGGTCGCTGGGCAGTCGGGCGGCTTGGACTGGGAGGCACGCAAGAACGAGCGTGGCGACGAGGCTCACGTCAGCGACAACAAGGGTGCATCGACCGCAGTTCCCGGCGATCGGCACCCTGGCCTGCGACCTAACCGAACGCCAAGTAGTACGGCAAGATCCAGTTCACCACCGGGACCAGCATCAAAATGCCCAGCCAGCCCGGCTTGTCCATCGCTTCGGCGACCCCCATCCACACGATCACCGCTACGACGACGTTCACGCAAGGAACAAAGAAGAGGAGTATCCACCAGAGGTCCTTGCCAGCGATCTCCAAGAGCAGAGCGATATTCAGGATGGGGACGAAGGCGAACCAGGAGTGCTGAGAATCCGTCTTCTGCCCCATCACATAGAGCGGGACGCAAAAGACAACATAGGTGATTACCCCGATGAGAACAAGGAAGCTCCCTCCGAAGATGCTGCCGGCAGCGGATGGGTCGTTCAAATTGATACCTCCGGGCCGCACCTGCGCGGTCCTTGAAAGTTAGAGACGGACGACGTGCCTTCAATGGATGCGGGCCCGATTTCTAATGGACGGACAATCGGCGCTGCCCTTAGGGGAAGAGAACGATCCAGCATCCCGGGCAGTCTGCCGAGAATCCAGATATGCGTGCGGACGTGCTGCAAGCGGTTGCGATTGCCTGTCACTCGTGCGCGTTCCTCGCCGGTGAATCCGCAAGGCCTCCCGAGATCCTCTCTGGGACCTCCTTTGGCGAAGTGCATGAGATCCAGTTCGAGCGTAAGGCTAACGGCAAGCTTGCTCCCGGAGTCATCGCCGACTCGATCGGCCCTTGGCTGAAGAAGCTCGCCAAGGAGGGGGTTATCCGGCTCGAAGTCTCCCTTGCAATCTGCCCTTGGAATCCATTCGACGCGATCTCGGAGCCGTGGGGCATTCTCACCGACGGCGACGTCGGCGTCGAGGTGTGGCAACCCGCGTGGAAGAAGCGGATCCGAAGCCACAGCGATCCCGCGCCTTGGGGCGTGATGTACTCGGCCTCCCGCTCCGGGCGATGGGCCGTTCACGCCGCATACAGCCTTTGTGACGCATCCAAACTGCTGAGATCGGCGGTTGCCCAAACTTCGTCCTCGCATCCCCTTCTGGCGGCCCTCCAAGGCGATAGCCCACCGTCCTCAGACGTGTTTCCGGCAACCTGGCCCGCCGAGCGGCGAGGTATCGGGGGCTTGGCAGCTCGAACGCTCACATTGCTCCGCTCAGAGGAATGGGCTCGTGTGCTCTTTTCGGGCGGGCTGTCCCCGGCCGCTTATGAATCCGTTTCGCGCCGGCTGTGGGCTGCGGCGATCATGGCGTTGGAAGCGTCCGCGAATCTCAGGGAGTCGGCCGCGGAACGTCCCAGAGGCCCCCGAAGCCACCAGTTAACTGGATAACGTTGGCGGCAGCGCCGTCTCCGGTAAGAAGGCCGCCGCCGACCGTGAGGAAATGGATTCCTCCGGGATGCCGGGAATCGGATTCGTGATCGAACTTGCCATCGGCGGAATGGGGAAAGGCCAGCCTCGTGGCGCTTCGCGTTCCAGGAATGATGCTTCCGCTGGGGCTGACGACATCCAGGCGAGGATACACCTGACTGTCGTTAAATCCGATTTCGAATCCGTCATACGCGAGCGGCGTCCCGCCCGAAGTTAGTGGCAGCGGGTCGTAGGTGCCCAATGCCCCCCGGTTCGACGTATCGCCGACGATCACCTTTTGATCCGGATTGGAGATCGTCGACAGGTCGCGGCCGCTGTAGGCGTCGGGCATCCCGTAGTCGCTGATCTCGACGACGCCCGACATCGGATCGGCCATCTTCGTATGCTCGGCCGGCTCAGCGGCAGGGCAGCGGAACGGAGCCCAGCCACCGGTCGTATAGGGTTCGACCGCCCATTGCCAGGTGTAGGCGTATCCGTCGTGGAGGGCGATCTCGTCCGAGCCGTAGCCCTCTCTCTCGTAGACATACGGCAGATGGTCGTCGTTGTCGCGCACGTAGGTGAGCAGAGCCTCCCCGATCTTGCCCATGTTCTTGTTGCAGAGCGAGGAGTCGACCTGGCCAAGGAGATAGATATAGATCGGCCAG
>DATJYD010000623.1:0-10865 GCA_035499755.1 Fimbriimonadaceae bacterium | reverse complement strand
CACAGCCGACGTCGTGCTCGGCACCGTCTCGCCCGCCCTCGCCGCAGGCGTCCAGGCGCTCCTCCTTAACGTCGGCATCTACAGCCGCGTCTTGCGTGGCGTGGAAACTCGGGAGAACCGGCGGACTCCCTACTACGTGTCGATCGGCTACTCGGACGCTCGGCGGCGCTTCCGGGACCTGATCGGCTTCGTCTCCGAGGACAAGCAGCGGAAGCTCGAGAGCGCCTGCTCGGAGAGCTTCCCGGGCAAGACCCTCCCCGCCCTGCGGGACGAGCGCATCGTCCGCGTGGAGGCCGTGGGCGTGCGGCCCGTCTACGACATCCAGACGGAGAGCGGGCAGTACCTCTCGCAAGGCGTCATCGTCCACAACTGCTTCATCCAGTCCGTGGCCGACGATTTGGTCAATGACGGCGGCATCATGGACCTCTGGACCCGCGAGGCCCGCATCTTCAAGTACGGCTCCGGCGTCGGCACCAACTTCTCCAAGATCCGCGGCGCCAAGGAGAAGCTGAGCGGAGGCGGAAGCTCCAGCGGCCTCATGTCCTTCCTCAAAGTCGGCGACCGCGCCGCCGGCGCAATCAAGTCGGGAGGCACCACCCGCCGCGCGGCCAAGATGGTCTGCCTCGACATGGACCACCCCGACATCGAGGAGTTCATCGACTGGAAGGTGCGCGAGGAACGCAAAGTCGCCTCCCTCGTCACCGGCAGCCAGCTCAACGAGAAGCATCTGAATGCCGTGATCCGGGCTTGCTACGCCGGAGAGCCAGGATCGAAGGATTTGAGGATTGAAGGATTGGAATCTCCCGCCAATCCTACAATCCTTCAATCCTCCAGGCCAGGCGAATTCCGCGACTGCAATCCGCGCACGAACGCTACCCTTCGCCACGCCATCGCCGAGGCGAAGGCCAACTTCATCCCCCTCAACTACATCCAGCGCGCGATCCAGCTCGCCGAGAACGGGGCGACCTCCATTCATTTCCCGGTAATGGACACCGGCTACGAATCCGAGGCTTATGTTACGGTTTCCGGCCAGAACTCCAATAATTCGGTCCGCGTCCCGAACGAGTTCTTCCACGCCGTCGAGCACGACCTCGAGTGGAACCTGACCAAGCGCACCGACAAGCAGATCTACAAGACCGTTCGCGCTCGCGAGCTATGGGACCTCATCTGCGAGGCGGCTTGGCAGTCCGCCGACCCCGGCCTCCAATATGACGGCACGATCAATGAGTGGCACACATGTCCAGAGGACGGCCGCATCAACGCAAGCAATCCGTGCTCTGAGTACATGTTTCTGGATGACACCGCCTGCAACCTGGCCAGCATCAACCTAATCAAGTTCTACGATCCCGCGACCGGCCGGTTCGACGTCGACGGCTACAAGCACGCGATCCGCCTTTGGACCGTCGTGCTCGAGATCAGCGTGCTCATGGCCCAGTTCCCGTCCCGGGAGATCGCTCAGCTGAGCTACGACTTCCGCACCCTCGGCCTCGGCTACGCCAATCTCGGCGCGCTGCTCATGCAGATGGGCATTCCCTATGATTCGCCTCAGGGCTTCGCCATCACCGGCGCCCTCACCTCGATCCTGGGCGGGGAATCCTACGCCGCGAGCGCCGAAATGGCGCGCGAGCTCGGCCCCTTCCCGCGCTACGAAAAGAATAAGCCCCACATGCTGCGGGTTATCCGAAACCACCGCCGCGCCGCCTACCACGCGCCGAAAGACGACTATGAGGGCTTGAGCGTCAAGCCAGTGCCGATCGATCCCGACGAGTGCCCGACCGACCTCCTCTCTGCCGCCCGTCAATCCTGGGACAAGGCGCTGGAGCTTGGCGACAAGTACGGATTCCGCAACGCCCAGGTGACCGTCCTCGCCCCGACCGGCACGATCGGCCTCATCATGGATTGCGACACCACCGGCGTCGAGCCCGACTTCGCCCTCGTGAAGTTCAAGAAGCTCTCCGGCGGCGGCTATTTCAAGATCATCAACCAATCGATCCCACCGGCATTACGCAAGCTCGGATACACGGAGCCGCAGATCCAGGAGATCGTCGAGTATGCGATTGGACACAAGAAGCTTCCCGGTGGCGCAGGATTAAAGGATTACAGGATTGAAGGATTACATTCGGACGAATCCAATCCTCCAATCCTCCAATCCTCCAATCCTGACCGCGCCTCCAATCCTGGCATTTCGAGAGAGTCCCTGGCATCGAGGGGTTTCACCGACGACGCCCTCAACGCGATCGACGCCGCCCTCGAAAACGCCTTCGAGATCGGCTTCGCCTTCAACAAGTGGACGCTCGGCGAGGACTTCTGCATCCACAAGCTCGGCATCTCCGAGGAGCAGCTCAACGACTGGTCGTTCAACATGCTCCAGTTCCTCGGCTACTCCAAGGAGGAGATCGACGAGGCGAACGAGTATGTCTGCGGCACGATGACCGTCGAGGGCGCGCCCCACCTCCGAGACGAGCACCTGCCCGTTTTCGACTGCGCCAACAAGTGCGGCAGGAAGGGGCAGCGCTTCATCTCGGCCGAGGGCCACATCCGCCAGATGGCCGCCGCCCAGCCTTTCCTCAGCGGCGCGATCAGCAAGACGATCAACCTGCCCTCCCACGCCACGATCCGCGAGGTTAACGACGCCTACTGGCTCTCCTGGCAGCTCGGCCTCAAAGCCAACGCCCTGTATCGAGATGGCTCCAAGCTCTCCCAGCCCCTCAACTCCAGTTCCGACGACGCGGCCGCCGCGATCCTCGAGGCTTCCCTCGAGGATGATGCGAAGATTGAAGGATTGGAGGATCATAGGATTGGCGGGTCCACCGTCCATTCAACCCGGTCCCCAATCCTACAATCCTCCAATCCTCCAATCCTCGCCGAAGGCGATTCTCGAATCCTTGCCGAAGGCAATCCTCCAATCCTCCAATCCTCTCCGCACGAGGACGCCGTCCTCGAAGCCGCCCAGAAGCTCGTTTACCGGTATCTGGCAAAGCGTCGGACCCTCCCTGGCCGCCGCCGGGGCTACACCCAGAAGGCGCGGGTCGGCGGGCACAAGGTCTACATCCGCACCGGCGAGTTTGAGGACGGCACCCTCGGCGAGATCTTCATCGACATGCACCGCGAGGGCGCGGCTTTCCGGTCGTTGATGAACTGCTTCGCGATCGCGATCTCCCTCGGCCTGCAGTACGGGGTGCCGCTGGAGGAGTTCGTCGACGCCTTCGTCTTCACCCGCTTCGAGCCGAACGGCATCGTGGGCGGGCACGACAACATTAAGATGTCGACCTCGGTCATCGACTACATTTTCCGCGAGCTCGCGCTCTCCTATTTGGGGAGAACCGATCTCGTGCAGGTCAAGCCGGAGGACCTGCGCGGCGACGCCATCGGCCACTCCACCCAGGAGCCCGAGTACGACGACGAGGAGGAGCAGGGCGAGATCACTGGCCCCGTCCCCGGCCGCGCCTCCGAGGACCACACGAGCGTCGGCTTTACCCACGGCGAAGAAGACCCCCAATCCTCCAACCCTCAATCCTCCAATCCTGATCAGCAGGGGCAACTCCCTTTTGACCCCAACCACAATATGGCGGTCGGCAGTCCCACCTGGGTGCTGGAGGAGGAGCAAAAGCGCAAGGTCGCCGAAGCGAAGGCGCTATTGGACGGCCCTCTGCCCAGGCCCGATTCCAGCGCCCGGCACCCGGCACCCGGCGCCGGCGTGGTCAGCGCCGGAGGCGCCGATCCTTCAATCCTCCAATCCTCGAATCCTCTGGTGGCCGCCAATCCTCCAATCCTCCAATCCTCCAATCCTGGCCAGGCGGCCATCGCCGAGAAGATCCGCGTCGCCCGCCTGAAAGGCTACGAAGGCGACCCCTGCACCAACTGCGGCGCCTTTACCATGGTCCGCAACGGCGTCTGCCTAAAATGCGACACCTGCGGGGAGACGAGTGGATGCAGCTAGTCTCCGGTTCCCCCTCCTCTTGCGGCGATGGCTCGTGCGCCGGAGGAGGAGGGGGCAGGGGGTGGAGGTTCCGGAACTCCCTCAATCTCGAAACGCAATATCATTGGATCGTGCAGAGAATATCCGCCTCGGCGATTGAAGAGGTGCGCAAAGCGCTCCGAGAGTATGAACTCGAGGTCGAGAAGTCGGGGCTTGCGGAGAAATCCAAGTGGACCTACCTGCGCCACGCAGATACGTTTGTCCGCTGGCTTGCCGGCGACTTCGAGCCCGGCAAGCACGTTTCGCGCTGGTGAGGACCACAGCACGGACGTGTCCGGAAGGCCCAACGGGCCGGACTACTGCAGCCCAGGCCGCAGGCCTGGGAAGGCCGCCGACCCATCCCGGCGCCCTGAAGGGGCGCGATAGCGGTCGGCGCTCCTCGATGGCAACCGGTGAAGAGGTACGACCCGCCCGGGTAGAGGCACTGCCCTACGACTTCCGCGTGAACGTGAACTCCTGCGCGTTACCCGCGACCGTAAAGGCGCCGACGCTCTGCACCAGGCTTCCGTCGGTCGTGTCGTACGTGCTCGTCAGGGCGAACTCGCCGGCGTCCTGGCCGCCGAGCGTGGTCTTGACCTTGACCAGCGCCTTGAGCCGCTTCTTCTCCGCCGAGATCTCGAGGATCTTGATCGTCCCTTTGAAGGCGAGGTTGCCGTCGGCTCCGTCCCAGTTGATCGGGATCTCGTCGCCGACCGTCACCGGCTTGTCCGCGGTTGCGCTCGCCAGCATCAGGAACAGCGCGTAGAAGGTCGTACTCCCCTGCGTGATCGCAAAATGATCGGGCAGGTTGTTCGCAGCCGTCTTGAAGGAGAAGTCATTGGGCATGGCCGTCTCGTCGTCGGCATCCTTCTGCAGGTTCGACCAGTGCACTCCCAGCTCGGCCCGGCCCTTGTCGAGGAGCTTCGCAGCCGTAAGCTGGATATCGATGCTCATGGAGTGGGTCCCCATGAACTTGACCACGTGTGTCACATGGTATGTGGTCTTTTCCCCCAGCTTATAGGCTCGCGCAAAAGGCGTCCCCGCCTGGGCGAACGATGTCATCGGAACGAGTAAGGCGAGGAATAGGAGAAGGTTCTTCATGGGAGCTAAACACGATACGGCGGGAAAGCCCTTGAGGTTTTGGCGAAATCTGAGCGTCGCCTCGACCCGGACTCGGAAGGCCCTCGAACAACCCAAATCCTAGCCTCCGGATTCCCCTTGGCAGAAGGGTGTTACCATGTGGATGTGGTAGCGGCTTTGCTGATTGTCCTGGGCTCGGCTCCGAAGATCACGGAGATCATGCTGAGCCATTGGACCGCAAGCGAACAGAAACCACGCCCCGCGTCAGCCGCGCCCGGCATCTCGTTCGACGCCGACCACTTCCTCGACGAAAGATCGGACGGGACGATCACGTTTACGGGAACGCGAGACGGTAAGGAAGGCGCTTATACCGCTCGTTTCGGTCGGAGGCGGTTCGCGCGGATGAGAGCGGTCCGGGAGCGGTAGAAGTGCCCCTTGCGAAGCGTTGCCGCATTGATCATGAAGGTACCGCCCCTTTCTGTGCTATGCCGAGGACCATGGTGCCAGGACATAAGCGGATGATGGCACGAACCAGGGCCGGGCGTGTCGCGGCGAAGCCGCCTTCGGAGTGCGGGAGCGTAGCTCCAGCCTTAGCACCCTTCAAAGCGAGGAAAGGCGGCAGCTTCGCTGCGCACTCCGGAATCCCCCATGCTAGACTGAGGCCGAATGGAGAATCGGCGAGAATGGATCGCCGCACGCACAGACGAGATCTGCCGCGTGCTCGGATATCCGAGAATCCCGCCCGTCGTTTTCGAGTCAGGGTCCTGGGGACTGCCGGTCGAGTTCGAAACGATCATCCGCGAAGGACGGAAACGCATCCTTGTGGATGAGCCGAGGGTGCTCGTATCTCCGGAGGCGCTCGATAGTCTTGGAGAACCGGAGCTACGTTACTGGCTCGCACTCGCACTCATTGACATGGACCGCGAGGATGGCCTGCGCCTGGGAATGAAGGTGGGGCTGATCATGATGCCTTGGCCGGCGGCTGCATTGGTCGCCGTTGTAGCGTGCGTAGCACGCTGGGGGTGGATGGGGCTACTCGCGTTGCCTGCCGTTCCCCTCGCTATTCCGCTCGGATTTCCCTTCTCCTTGCGCGTCGTGGATGCGGATACCATACGAAGGCACTTGCGCGCGATCGAGCTGACCGGCGACGCCGCATCCGGAGTCGCCGTCCTGCGGAAGATTCGAGAAGGCCAGCCGAAGGGCCTGTCCTATACGCTCCTTCGGCTCCGGGGAAGGGCAGCCCGCGACCTCCCAGCCCGGCTCCAAAGCGAAGCGGAGGAACTCGGTTATCGAACGGAGGCGCTGCCAAACAAGTAGCTTGAGCACGACCTCGCGGCGGCGGAGCCCGCCTTACGGAGTGCGGCGCGCAAGCGACGCCTTCACCCGTTCGTGTACCGCAACGTCCCTTTGACCCGCCGCACCGATCTCGGCTCAAAGGCGGGAGCGGGCTCCCGCACTCCAAGGTGCTCCGCACTCCCCCAATCCGGGCTTGACGCTTTGCAGCGCCAGCTTTCATTCCAACTATCCTCCACTATAGGTCCCCGGGCAGTGAGGATAGTTGGCGCCCAGAGCAATCCGCGAGGGTCAGGAGCCTTAAGTGCTTTTCTGACCGCCGCGGGAAGACAGGGGGTGATGCTTGGCCCAATCCGCCAGCGAGGGCTTCTGTTTCGCATTGAGCACGGCGTAGAGAGCCTTCCAGCGCCCCTCGAAGATGGGCCGCAAACCCTCCATGTCATGCGCGCTTCCACTCTGGAACGCGGCCCGCATCTTCACATCGAATTTGGCGTTGATTGCCTTCATCTGCTTGGCCTGGGCCGAAGTCAGATGGATTGCCTTTGACATTTCGGGGCTCGGATTGAGAAGGTACGTGCCGTACCTGAGGGCGTCCGCTGAGTCGTCGACCTTGTGCTTGGCCGGGCCATGCTGCCCGATTGCAAAGAGGGCAAGGGCCATCGTAAACAAGATAGACAGCAGTTTCAACTTCATCAAAGCACAGTATCGCATTTCCTTATGTAGCGACCCACCTTTGCCGCCTCTCGAATTCGAAAGGCGGCAGTTTCGGTACCCGTCCTCCGACGCTGGATACCGTTGCCGTCCTGATACAATAAAGCTCATGACGGCGGCGTGGAGGAGCTGATGGATCGCTGTTCTGCCATTCGCGATGGCCATGCCGCTCGCTTTCGTTATGGCAGGATCGCACATAGGCGCCGGCACGGTTCTGATCGTCGCGATCGTCAACTTCGGCAGCGGCTTTGCGGCCAAGGAATGGTTCTACAATCGGCTCGCCATGCGGCCCTATCGCTGGAAGACCATGCTTTGGACCGATCTTCCTGATCTTTCTTGGGTTTGGTGCCTCCGCCGCCGTGGGACTTATAGCCGCCGGAATGCACCGCGTGTACTTCGCTGACGCCCCAGATCTGCTCGGCATAATGGCTGGAACCTTCTTCTTTGGGATCCGCGAGACCGGCGTCGAGACACGCAACATGCCTTTCGACCCGAACGTCATCAGCGAAGAAGCCCTCGCGACTTCGTCGCTTCACGGGCCATTCAACGCGCGAGCAAGCTCGGGCAGTCCAACGAGGAGTCCGGTCGCAAAGACTGAGCCCGCCCTATAGCCGGCCGATTGGCGGGCTCCGGTGGGCATCCGGTTGCCCCGCCATCCGTCCCGTCCCTGACCTTACTGGGCACCCCTGTGGGACACGCAACGCATTTGGACACGCAGGTTGAAAACCGGTGCTACCGCGTCCCTAACTCGAATCGGCCGTACAGCTCGAGCATCGGGGTTGCGGAAGCCGTGTTAGAATGGGGCGGGGGAACCAGTGAGAGCTCTAATCCTATCGTTCGCTGCCATATGCCTAGTCGTTCAAGCGCGGGCCCAAGCCCAGGGATATCTCTATGCGGTGGACACGTTCGGCGATCCCCTGATCAAGATTGACCCGGTCACCGGCCAGCAAACCGTCGTCGCCAATCTCCATGGCGCTGGAGGCACCGTCGCCGACCTTACTCGCGATCCGGTAACCGGCGCGATCTACTTCCCCTCCACGAGCAACCATGCCCTCTACCGGCTCGCGCTCGATGGCTCTGTGGGACAGATGGGAAACACGACCTGGGATTCCAGCATCGTCATGCACGGTCTCCAATGGGATTGGGACAACGGCGTCCTCTACGGAGAGTCTTCGACCCAGTACACCGTCGCCACCCTCTACACGGTCGACGTTTCGACCGGCGCGGCAACCGAGATCGGTCCGATGGGGCCGACCGGCTTCTCTTCGCTGGGCTTCGATCCCGACAACCACACGATGTATTCGACGACCGTCGACACCCTGTACACGGTGGACGTGACTACCGGCGTCTCCACCCAAGTCGCGATGATCTCAGGCGGACCGTTCACGCCCAGCGGGATGGCATACGACACGGATAACCACACGATGTACGCGGTCGACAACACGAGGGATGCCCTCTACACCCTTGACCTCACGACGGGCGTGGCCACCCAACTAAGCACGTTTCAGCCGACCGGCGATAGCAACGTCTTGAGCCTCGTCTATCTGCCGGTGCCCGAGCCGGCTTCCCTGGCCTGCCTTGGCCTCGGCGCCCTCGCCCTGATGCGCCGCCGCCGCCGGCGCTAGAAAGTGGTTTCGGCATCCCCGCCGCATCGGTAGACTCGCGCTAAATGTCCGACCGGGAGACTTGGATTGCGAAGCTGGTCGAGTAGTATAGCCGCGCCCTTTGCTACGAGGAGACGCCGGAGACCGTCTTCCGAGAGGACGACGCGCCTAAGCTGCCGTTCCGCCTCCAGCATGGCGAGATGGCAGGCAAGAAGGTCGTCGAGCTCCATCCTCCCCGGTTTCGAGTTTCGCCTGCCGCCATCGAGGCCATGTCGGAGCGGGAAATGCGCTACCGGATCGCCTTCGCTCTAGCCCGTTCTTCGCCGCGCCAGTTCCGGCGGTGGGGTCGGGCGGGCACGATCGTGGCGGCCCCAACGATAGCGATTTGCATTCTTTCGCTCATTCTCGCCCTGAAAGTCGGCTGGATCTGGCTCCTCGGGGTTCTCGGTGGATTGGCGATCATCCCGCTGTCAGTCGTGATCGCCGCGCTCTTCATCGACACGGGAATCGATAATGCGCACCTCGATGCGATCGAGCTCACCGGCGATGCCTCAACCGGCGTCTCGATGCTTAAGAAAGGTCTCAAGAAGCGCCGAGGGCTCGAGCCACTCGCGGATCTGATCTTCCCTACCCGCCGGCGAATCGCCAACCGCGTCGAACGCGAGGCAGGCAAGCTCGGCTATCGGATCGAGGAGTCAACCGAGCAGTAAGGAATTGTCGACGATGGCGGATAGTGGATGGGTGCCCGGTTCACGCGGAGGAGAGGTCAGGAAGAGCATAGCGTGGCTCGCCCGGTCTCTCATCCTCGGTGTTCTCTTCGCCTTCTTCCTTCTCATGGCTTACGGCGTGGCCGAATCGCGCGCACCGAAACCGATCCAACTGAATCGCTCCGATTCGCTCTTCGCGATGGCCGTCGTCGGTTTTTCCCTCGGCTGGGCCTGGAAGTCCCTTGCCTTCCGATTGGCAATCGCGAAGGCGCGCGCCCTCGTCAAGATCGGCCAGATCGCGCTCATCTTGGCCTTCGCCTTTGCCCTCTTCTACGGCCTCGACGCCCTTGGCCAAGCATGGATAGGTTGCCCGAACCTCGCCACCAACCCGCTGCTCTTCGGCGCAGCTTCGGGCCACCTCTGGCGCCTCCTGCAAAGGGAGAAGAAGCGGGGTCCCTCTGCCGCAATGGTCTCGACCGGCACCTGCCGCTAGGGGCCCTTGGCAGCCGCCAATTGGGTCTGGACGGCCCTGGTCAGCATCTCGGGGTCGACGCCGATGAACTTGTTGCGAATGATCCCCTGAGCATCGATCACGTACACCGTTGGCCAGCCGTGCACATTCCAAGCGGTCGCGATCGGACCGGACGTGCTTTCGTCGTAGGCACTGCGGTAATTGAGTCCCTGGTCTTTGATGATCTTTTGGAGAGCGGACCGCCCTCCCTGGTCGCTGTTGATTCCTATCAGTGCGAATGGCAGATCTTTGAACTGGTTCACCATCTGCACGTTATGGGCCAACAGATCCCGACAAGGCCCTCACCAGAACCCCCAGAAGTCTAGAACGACCACCTTGCCCCGGTAGTCGCTGAGCTTGAACTTGACCCCGTCCTGATCGGTCGCCTCGATATCTGGCGCGGGCTTCCCCACGACGAGATTCTCCATCTCGAAGATGTCGCCCTTCGCTCGCTTGCCCTCCGGCGTGTCAGGGTATTTGGCGAGGACCTCGCGATAGAACCGCGCCGCGGAGGCGGGATCGCCTTGCCCCTCCCCGCCGATCAATTGGCCGCGAGCATAGAGCGCCGAAGCCTTGACCGAATCGAGCTTGGTTGTGTTGCCGATCTTGATCAGGAGAGCGCTGAGCTTCTTTACTCTCGCGTCGTGCGGCAGCGAATAGTCCGAGTAGGGAAGAGCGGTCGCGAACTGGCCGATCCATGGCGTGTCGATGAACTTCGCCATGATCTCGGCGGTTGCCTTTTCCTCGTCCTTCGTGTCCTGACCTTGCTGAGCGAGCTGCTCAACCATCAACCAGGCCTGAAATGCATCCTGGGTCTTGCCGGCCGACTCAGCGTAATGCAGGAACTTCGGCGCATAGAGGCGATTGGGGTCCTTCTTGGGATCCAGCTTGATCTTTGCCGCTTCTTCCGGCGTCTTGGCGCTTTGCAGAGGTTTGTAATACTCGTTGAGAGCTTGATAGTAAGCTGCCTGGAGCTTCTGAAACGCGCTTTGCTTTGCCCG
>DATJYD010000622.1:0-3000 GCA_035499755.1 Fimbriimonadaceae bacterium | reverse complement strand
TGATCTTGTCGTAAGGCTGGGTTACGACATCTTCCAGACGGACCAGCGACGGGTTATAGCGGAGGGCACGGAATGGGTAGACTTGGGCCATGCAATCTGATGGGCGTTCCAGAAGCCGGATTTCTCAGCAGCCGGTCGTTCTCGTCCGATGAATCCTGCCCGATTGTAAATCAACGGAATAGGCGCGCCCGATGCGGCAGGCAGGCGGCAAAACGATCAGATTCGGGAACAGTTTCATTACGGTCAAGTTGTTACCACGTCACCAAAGACGCCTGCCTGGAGAGCAGCCCGCGTGCTAGGATGCAAGTCACCTACGACCACAACATCCGGATACCGTTCGTGGTTTCGTGTGAGAGCTGACGCAGGAATTGGGATCACATTGTTTATGGCTACTCACAGCATGGTTCTGAAATCGAGCGCCGGCTCGCTTCGATACCGGAGCGGATTCTGCTTTCTCCTCATGGCTCTGGTCTGCGCGGCGTGGACTCTTATGCCCTCGGCGGCGCACGCGCAGGAGGATCCCTTGAGCACCGTGCATGTCCAGCCCCCTCCGCCAGAGCCAAGCAAGGAGCCAGCTCCCCTGGAGGGTCCCGCGGCGCTGAAGTCGACCAGAGCGGGTGAGAAAATCCGCGTGAACGTCAATCTTGTACTCGTGCCCCTCACAGTCACCGACCCCATGGACCGCCTGGTGACCGGACTCGAGAAGGAGAACTTCTTCATCTACGAGAACAGTCACCTCGAAACGATCAAATCGTTCTCGACCGAGGATGCGCCCGTTTCGATCGGGGTGATCTTTGACCTGAGCGGCAGCATGAGCGACAAAGTAATCCGCGCCCGCGATTCCATCCTCGAATTCATGAAGACCTCCAATCCCCAGGATGAATTTTTCGTCATCGGTTTTAATGACCGGCCTGAGCTGATCGAGGACTTTACGTCTTCTGTCGATCAGATCGAAGCTCGGCTGGCCATCGTCAAGGCCGAGCATCGCACTGCCCTGCTGGACGCCATCTACTACGGCCTGAATAAGATGAAGCAGGCTAAGTATGAGCGCAAGGCTCTGCTCGTGGTTTCGGACGGTGGCGATAACCGCAGCCGATACACCGAGAACGAGGTTCGCGCGGTCGTCCGGGAGGCAGGAGTCCAGATCTATTCGATCGGCATCTTCGATCCCTATGCCGCCACGACAGAAGAGCGTCTCGGGCCCTTGCTTCTCAACGACATAAGCGAGGAGACAGGCGGCCGGCTCTTTCGTGTAGACGATGTCTCCGAGATGGGCGATATCGCCACCAAGATCAGCGCCGAGTTGCGCAACGAATATGTGCTCGGTTACAAGCCGGACAACGATAAACATGACGGAAAGTGGCGTAAATTGAAGGTAAGGCTTGTGCCTCCACCAGGACTGCCACAACTTACAGTCCATGCTCGAACCGGATACTATGCGCCATTGCAGTAGTCGCTCTTTCTTCGCTCTGATCATTGCACTCGTCCTGATATTTGCCGCCCCGGTCCTCAGGGCGCAGAGCGAAGCTGCACCCCCGGTCGCCACCCCAAAGTCCGCTGCGGCGCGTGCGCTCGCCGGAGAAGCTCCGGTTCCTTCTTCCGGCCAGTCGCAGCCTTCCGCCCAGAAACCCGAGTCCCAGCCGCCACTGAACGTCGACCGCGACCCGGTCCAGTCGCCTGACGCGGAGGACAACGAAGCGGTCAGCCCCAGTCACCCGGGACCGGCGGTCCGTGGAGCGCAGACCCTTGAAAAGGGCCCGCACGGTGGCTTTACTCTCACGAAGAACGTAGATGAGGTGGTCCTGAATGTTACCGTGCTCGACGATGGCGGCCATCTTATAACCGACCTGACCAAGGACGATTTCAAGGTATTCGAAGATGGAGTTCCGCAGACCATCGCCTCGTTCCAGCATCAGGACATTCCAGTGTCGATGGGCATCATCATCGACAACTCCGGTTCCATGCGGGACAAGCGGGCTGCGGTAAACGCGGCGGCGTTGGATCTGGTTAAGGCCTCAAATCGGGATGACGAAGCCTTTGTCGTGAACTTCTCCGACGAAGCCTTTATCGACTGCGACTTTACCTCCGACATCTCCAAACTCCGCGAAGGCCTTTCGCATATCGATTCGAAGGGTGGCACGGCACTTTACGATGCGGTCGTCGCGTCCGCCGATCAGCTTTCCAAAGGCGCAAAGCGTCCCAAGCAGGTATTGCTGATCATCACCGATGGAGAGGACAACGCCTCTACCTTCAGCCTGGAGCAGACGATACGCCGGATTCAGGACCTGCAGGGCCCCGTAGTCTATTCCATCGGTCTTCTTTTCGGCGATGAGGGGGGAGGCCGCGAATCGCACCGCGCCAAGCGCGCTCTGAAGCTGCTCTCGGACGAGACCGGAGGCATCGCCTTCTTCCCGAAGTCACTGGCGGATGTGGATTCGATCGCCGCCGAGGTGGCGCGTGACATTCGCAACCAATACACCATCGGATACCACTCGACCAAGCCGGCCGCCCTTGGCGGGTATCGTGTGGTGAAGGTGGACGTGCATGCTTCCGGTCACGGGAAGCTGGTCCCCAGGACGCGAAGCGGGTACTATCCAAAGGCGTCTGCGCCGGAAGCCAGAACGGCCCAGGCGCAAAAGCCTTAATAAGCTATGACTTGCGACTGCGCCGGATGCGTTCCGGCGATCTGCTCGGCAAGAACCACCCTGTTGCGGCCCATGTGCTTGGCTTCGTAGAGGGCGCGGTCCGCGGTACTCAGCAAGTGATCCACCGTCTCGCCGTTCTGTGGATACACCGCAATTCCGATGGAAATCGTAATTTCGCGCAGCGCCTCGCCGCGATGGAAGAGGCGAAGCTCGCTGACCAGGTGACGGATCGACTCGGCTCGCGCCAGCGCGTCGTCGGCAGCAAGCTCGGGGAGAATGGCGACGAACTCCTCGCCTCCGTAGCGGCAGATCGTGTCCTCGGCGCGCACCGCCTGTCGCATGACTGCGGCCACCT
>DATJYD010000621.1:0-3371 GCA_035499755.1 Fimbriimonadaceae bacterium | reverse complement strand
CCATTGATCGTGAACGAGCCGGCGTTCGCGGCTCCGACGGTGGCAGAATCGTCGGCGCCGAAGACACGGCTGTTGAAGGTCGCCTGGGTCGAGGCGGCATTGACGGTCATGACGACCGAGCCGTTGGCGTTGAGCGCCTGGCCCCCGAAGGTGCCGGCGATCGAAAGGGCATTCAGGAGGGTTGAATTGGTGATCGCGCTGTTGACGCCGGAGCTTCCGTCGAGAAGCGTCTTGGTGCCGAACTGGGTCTGCTGAGAGATCCGCGTGATCGACTGCATGATGCTGGCAAGCTGGGTCTGGTCCGCTTGGATCTGCGTGGATGTATCCGCGCCGGTGTTGCTTGCCGCGACGGCAAGGCTGCGGGCCTGGGTGAGAAGCGTATTGACCTCGGCCAAGGCGCCGTCGGCTGTCTTGGCGTAGTTGACCGCGTCCTGGCTGTTGCTGATCGCCTGCGTAATGCCGGCGAGCTGAGCCTTGAAGTTCTCCGAAATGATCAGTCCGGCGGGGTCGTCCGCGGCGGAGTTGATCCGCAAGCCTGTCGAAAGTCGGGTGATGGACGTTGCGAGGGCGTTGCCCGTGTTCGTAACGTTCCAAAGCGCGTTCATCGCGCTCACGTTCGTGTTAATTGTGAAAGCCATCTGTGATCTCCGTATCTCGCTCGTGGCGCGGGGCTCATTCCTTCGAGCGGCGCGCACTGGTAAACATCACTAGGTGCTTTCCACGTAAATGTGCGGGGTAACCCTAGTAAAATTACCAGGTTTCCCCATAGTTTTGCGGGGTTTTGCCGGAAGCCGGTAAATGTGCGTGGGGGTTGCCTGGAATCTTAACGTCGCCCGATCCGACAGCACTGACGTGGATCAGCGGGCGCGCAGAACCGCGAACTCGGCAAGCTCGAACAGGAACTCCGAATCGGACATCCCCGCCAGACAGTCTTTGGCGCGCCGCACCGTCTCGTTCGCCAGGCGTCGGGCTTCCTCCAAACCGAACAGGCTCACGTACGTCGCCTTCGAGTGGCCCCGATCGGAGCGCGCCGCCTTTCCGAGCGTCTCCGTGTCTGCCGTCTCGTTGAGGATGTCGTCGGCGATCTGGAACGCGAGCCCCACCGCGCTCCCGAATTCTCCCAGCCGATCGATCTGGCCCTCCGAGCCTCCCGCGAGGAGAGCCCCGATCTCGCATGCCGCCGACATCAGGGCGCCGGTCTTTCGCGAGTGGATAAACCGCAGGCGGTCAGCCCCGATCGCCACCCCTTCCGACAGGACGTCGACCACCTCGCCCCCGACGAGACCGTCCGATCCCGTCGCCTTGGTGAGGATCCTCACCGACCGGAGAACGCGGCTCGCGGGCTCGACGCAAACGTGGGAAAGAACCTCGAAGGCCAAGGCGAAAAGCGCATCTCCGGCGAGAATCGCGATCGCCTCTCCGAAGCGCTTGTGGCACGTCGGGAGACCTCTCCGCAGGTCGTCGTCGTCGATCGCGGGCAGGTCGTCGTGAATCAACGAAAAGCAATGCACCATCTCGATTGCGCATGCCGCATCGAGCACTTGCCGCGACGATCCTCCGGCCGCCTCCGCCGAAGCCATGCAAAGCGCCGGCCGCAGTCGCTTGCCGGGCGCGAGGCAGGAGTAGCGCATCGCCTGATGGAGCTCCGCCGGGTCCGTATCTCCGGTCGGCAGCAATTGATCCAGACGGGCGTTCGCCAGATCGGCGTAGGCCTTGAGCTGGACATCGAGAGGCACGATCACCAGTGTATCCGGGCGCCGTCCAGCCTGGCCCCAGCCGGCCGCGACGGCTTTCGGTAGACTCGCCAGCTATGGCGACCATCCGCCCGTTCCGGGGCCTGCGTTACACGGCTCACGCGGGTTCCCTGGGGCAGCTCACGGCTCCTCCTTACGACGTGCTCAGTCCCTCCCAACGCGACGAATACGCGGCGAGAAGCCCCTTTAACGTCGTGTACCTGACCCTGCCGGAGTCGCAGCCCGACGACCGCAGCAAGTACGTGAAATACGCCCGCAGCGCGGCTCGCTTGGCCGAATGGCGCCGCGAGCAGGTTCTGCGGCCGGAACCGGAACCCGCCTTTTACCGCTACGCTCAGCGCTTTCGCATCCCGGGAACGCCCGATAGCTTCGAGCGCACCGCCGTCATCGCGCTCATCAAGACCGAACCTTACGAGAAGGGCGTGGTTCTCCCCCACGAGCAGACCTTTCCGAAGCACAAGGAAGACCGCCTGCGCATCCTCGAAGCCACTCGCGCCCATCTCGAATGCATCTTCGGCCTCTACGAGGATCCGAATCGCGAGATCCTCTCCGCCATCGCCGCCGCGCCCGCCTCGATGAAGATCGAGACGGATTCCGACGAGGGAGTCCATCACTGCCTGGAGCCGATTACGGACTCGGAGCAAACCCAGCGGTTGGCAGACCTGCTCGAGGACCGGAAGGTCTGGATCGCCGACGGCCACCATCGGTATGAAACGGCCTGCTCGTTCCGCGAAGCGATTGGCCCGCGCGAGGGGCTCGTGCCCGAAGACTTCATGATGATGGCCCTGAGCAGCATGTCCGACCCGGGCCTCGTCCTCCTTCCGACTCATCGCGTCGTGCAGCGCATGCCGATTTCGCCCGAAGCCATGCTCGGACGGCTCGAACCGTACTTCGAACTGCGGCCAGCCGACCCCGCGAGCCTCATGGCTGAGATCGAGTCGGCCAAGGCGAAGGGTTCGATGGCGTTCGGCCTCGCTCTGCCGGGACAGGCGTTCGTGCTGACCGCCAAGGACCCCGCGGTCTTGATCGGGATGGTTCCGGGAAACCAGAGCGGCGCGCTCAAGTCGCTCGACGTCACCATTCTCCATTCGGTTATCTTCGAACAGCTCCTCGGCCTGCAAGGTCTCGATGCGATCGCCTACACCCGCGACGCCGCCGAAGCCGTCTCGATGGCGCGAGAAGGGGCCGCCGCGTTCCTCATGAACCCTCCCAGCGTGGAGGACATGAGGACCATAGCCCTAGGCGGCGAGAAGATGCCGCAGAAGAGCACGTATTACTACCCCAAGATATTGAGTGGCCTCGTGATCTGGTCGCTCAACGATTTTGTCTGATGAAGATTCGACTGCTCGGAACCGGCGGCGCCGACGGAATACCTGCGTTCTACGGAAGCAACCCCGTCTGCGATTTCGCCCGGCTCCATGGCGGACGCGAGATCAGAACCCGGGCCGCTGCCTTGGTCGACGAGGGTCTCAAGATCGATTTCGGACCCGACACCTTGGCTCAGGTCCAGCGCGAGGGCCTCGACCCCGCCGACTGGACGGCCGTCGTCTTCACTCACAGCGATGAAGACCATCTGACCGCCAGCGAATTCCAATACTTCCTCTATCCCTTCAACGA
>DATJYD010000620.1:0-2306 GCA_035499755.1 Fimbriimonadaceae bacterium | reverse complement strand
GTGCAGAGCCAACTCGAAGCCGAGGCCAAGAAGATCGTGCAGGAGCAAGGCATCGACATCCCCTACACGTTCGGGACCATGATCGAGCTTCCCCGCGCGGCCCTGACCTCCGGTGAGATCGCGGAGTACGCCCATTTCTTCTCCTTCGGCACCAACGACCTCACCCAGACCACCTTCGGCTTCTCGCGAGACGACGCCGAGGGCAAGTTCCTGGGCAAGTACGCCGAGCAGAAGATCCTGCCTCGCAACCCCTTCGAGACGATCGATCAGACCGGCGTCGGCCGCCTGATGAAGTTCTCGGTGAACGAGGGGCGCGAAGTTCGGAAGGGCCTAAAGTGCGGCATCTGCGGCGAGCACGGCGGCGACCCCGAGTCGATCTACTTCTGCCACGGGATCGGCCTCGACTACGTCTCCTGCTCTCCCTTCCGCGTCCCCATCGCCCGCCTGGCCGCGGCTCAAGCCGCGATCCAGGACAAGGTGAAGGTCACCATCGACAAGTGACGCCGAGAGACTAGAGACTCCGAGAGACTAGAGACGAAAAGACGAGAGACCCCTGGCGTGGGGTCTCTCGCCTTTCCCCAGGTGGCACGGGCGTCCCGCCCGTGGTTTCCTCGACCGTCCCGGTCGAGTCACAGCATTGCCTTCCAGCCGACTGACTGGCCCATGCCCGGAGTGCAGGGGAGAGCGAAGCTCCTTTGGAGTGCGCCGACCCGGCGGCGCTTTGGATCTGCGCGACCTGTCGCGCTGCCAAGCCCGGAGGGCAATACTAGTCGCGCGCCCATTTGGAGTGCGCCGACCCGGCGGCGCTTTGGAACTGCGCGACCTGTCGCGCTGCCAAGCCCCCAAGGGCAATACTAGTCGCGAGCGCGACGCGTCCGCGCGCCCCCTAAAGCGTGTAGACCTTCAGAACCTCGTCGCCGTATTGGTTGATCGCCTTCACCGCGATCTTGACGGTGATGCAATGGTTGCATTGCTGTTTGTTGCGGTAATGAGGACAACGTTACTAAATGACCAGGAACAACTGCGGCTTAGGCCAGGCGTCGTGCGAGATCTCGAGCCGAGCAGCCTGCCGACACCGCCCGACACGCATGGTGCGACTAGGATTCCCATGCCGTTCCGGCTGAGCCGGCCGCAAGCGTCAACGTCCGGCCCCTGGTTCAGGGATTCGGATTCGAATTGCCGAAGCTGCAAGCCGGAAGACCCGTTAGCCGCCGATCTTCTTCTGCTTCGCCATCGAGCGCATCGATTGCAGGAGCATTTGGCCGGTTGGCGAGGTCACCTTGGAGTTATCTCCCTCGATCGCCGTGTACCACTTCTCGGCACCGGGCTTGTATCCGAAGTCCTTGATGAGGTGCTGCTCCATATTCGCCATGTGCCCAGCGCCGAAGAAGATGGCCACCGAATTCGGGTTCGAGGCGAGCTGTTTCTTGAGGGCATCCAGAACTTTGGCGTTCCGCGATCTGATCAGCACTTCGTTCAAGCTCGGGGAGAGAGTCCGCTCGATCACGGTCGGATCGGAAAGCAACTCGATCATGCCAATATGCATGGCCTCGATGCTGGAGGGATCGTCTTTGATCGCGGCGAGGGCATTGACGATCATCTGGCCCTGGCTGGAATCGGCGTTCAGCATGCTGCCGATCGTGGAGAGGCTCATCCCGCCCTTCGCCGGCGGGTACTTCTTTTCGATCGCCTGCAGCTCGTCCCAAGATAGATCCGCATTGTGGAAGCTCGGATGATCGTAGTCGATGCCGAAAAGCTGGAACTGAAGCTTGAGCGCATCCGAGAGAGCCTTGTAGGTCGACTTGGCCAACTTGTCGTCGCCGGCCTTGGCGGGATCGACGCCGTTCCGGGTCACGCCCTCGTAGAGGACGACCTGCTGCGCGTCGAGGAGCTTCTGGAGTTCTTTGTAGTAGCCCTCCTCGCCGATATGCGCGACGCCGACGAGCCAGACGACGGGTCCCTTGCCATGCGCCGGCGTGTATTCGCGAGCGAGGGTCTGGAGGTCCTCCTTCGTCGCGCTTGGTTTCTGCATGCGCATGAAGGCGGTCGGCGTTTGGGAGAACGAGGTTGCGGCGACAGCGGCGAAAAGGAACGATGCGACGGCGCGTCTGAGAAGGGCCACGCCTTCTTATACTCCTTTCCGCCGGCGGACCGCTCTATGCGAATCTCCGGCGATAGAGCGAGCGTCCCCGCCGAATCAGTGCAAGCCCCGCCACGACCGCGAAATTCGCGATCAAGGCGAGGATCGGGATGGGAAACGCGGACTCGAGGATGCGAGACCAGTTCGCAAGACCGGATTGCCAAAC
>DATJYD010000619.1:0-2586 GCA_035499755.1 Fimbriimonadaceae bacterium | reverse complement strand
GACGATGGGGTCATCGGCCTCAACACGAGCATCTGCTTTACCGACCACAATTCGCCCGTCGCCGGCAAGTACGACCTGTTTGCGGTCGCGGCTCACGAACTCGATGAAGTTCTCGGGACGGTCTCCGGCGTCGGCGGGAGCACCTTGTGGTCGGCCGATCTCTATCGCTATAACGGCAGCGGCGCCCGAAGCTTTACGACGGATACCGGCCAGCGCGCCTACTTCTCGATCGATGGAACCAATCTCCTCGACGAATACAACCAGTTCGGCCGAACGACCGGCGACTGGGGCGACTGGAAGCGGCACTCGCCGCCGCAGGTCCAGGATTGGCAAGGCACTACCGGGATGAAGATCGATCCCGACGTGGAGTTCAGGCTCCTCGATGTCGTCGGCTACGACCGGGTGATAACGCCGGAGCCGGCGTCGATGGCCGTGCTCGGCCTTGGCGTCTTCGCTCTGATTCGTCGCCGGGCCAAGAAGTAGAAGTTCTCGCTCTCGAATCGCTGCTCGCCAAGGGACACCCTTCGGTGTGATGCAGGGTTCTGCGTTTACCCGCGTCCAGTTGCTGGCGCGCGGGGGCGCGGTCCAAGCCCCCGCCAGCGGAAAGCGGCAACCTTTGAAGCTGCCGGGCCGTCTGTTACGCGAGCATGGACGAATCTGGGAAAGAAGCTCCGAACGTACCCATCGACGTCTACCAGGTGATCGCCTACATGGTCGATCAGATGGCGTCGATCGCTTGGGTCAAGCTGGGACTGCAGCCCGACTGGGCGACCGGCCGGATCGAGAAGGACCTCGCCCAGGCGAAGGTGGCGATCGACGTCACCACCCATCTTTCGACGTTCTTCGAGCCGAGCCTAGAGGAAGCGGACAAGCAGCGAATTCACTCCCTCATCCGCGACCTGCGGTTGAATTTCGTTCAGAAGAGCCAAGAGGAGAACGGTTGATCTCGGAGACCAAAGCGCGGTGAGAATCTCGCTCCCTCGAGTGGGTGCGGCCCAATCTCCCGAGTCGGCGCGGCCGTTTTGGCGGCGGCTGGCTCTGCAACTGAAGATCCGGGCCAAGGATCGGGCCTTTGCGCGCGAAGTCGAAGAAATGCGCTCCGCTCAGCCGACGATCCGCGAGAGGCAGCAGGACTTGGTTCGCTTCTATCTCAATTACGAGAACTTGATTGAAATCCTGTGCGACGCGGCTTCGTACGGCCCGACCCCAGGCCTAGAGGCCGCTTACAGGTCGGGCAGGGAATGGATGGCCAAGAACTATCCGACTATGCGCCGCCACGTGATCGCGTATCTTAAATATAGTGCCGAGGATGCGCAGCTCAGTCTCGAGCGGCATAGGGGTTCGGCCGATGCTTTCGAGGCCTTGTTCTATGCTCCCACGCTCAGTGAATTCATGGAGCACGACGACGGACAGATGATTGGCCGGATCAACCGGACGCGCGAAGCGCTGACGCGTTATGGCCACCATCTGCGAATGCTGGCGTCGAACGATTAAAGCAAAATGCGAATAACATTCCGCGAGGCGGATTGGGAGGCGCTGGCGCGCCTCTGGGCGGAGTTCTATCCGGAGAAATACCGCGTCGACGCGAAGCTGCTTAAGCAGAATTCGGTCGATTGCCCGGTGTTCGATTGGGGCGCCTCCGCGATTGAAGTCATGGACAACGAGACGCTGGGGTTCGTCATGGTCAAGCGTCCCTCGAATCCGACTCTTTGGCCTGGACCGAACGAGGACGTCTATCACGTTTCCGCGATCGCCTACCGCGAGCCGGAGGTCGGAGTCGATCTCATGGCCCAGGCGAAGCGGACGGTTACCAACCGCGGCGGCGTCAAGCTTTTGTTCGGGATGGATTCCCAGCACTTCTGGCCAGGCTGCCCCGAAGACTGCCAAAGAACATGCAGCTTCCTGATGGTGGAGGGTTTTGAGAAGGCGGGCGGACACTTCGACCTCGAGCGGAATCTGAAAGACTACGAGATGCCGTTCAAGCCGGTTCCCGGCGTCCAGTATCGCGAGGTGACGGAGGCGGATGTCAAGGCCCTTCGGACGTTCTTGCAGCGAGAGTTTCCAGGCCGGTGGACTTACGACGTCATGGCGAAGGTCAAGGTCGAGGGTGCGGCGAATACGGTGTTCGGGGCCTTCGATGGTGGCCGGATGCTGGGCTTTGCGATGATCCAGGATTGGCGGCACAAGATGCCGGTCAACGGAGCCGTTTGGCACGCTTCAATGGGAGATCGCTGGGGCGCGCTCGGGGCGATCGGGGTTGCGGCGGAGGAGCGGGGGCGCGGCTTGGGCCATTCCGTCCTGGGCTCGGCGCTGAAGAACCTGAAGGATCGCGGCGTCGAGCAGTGCATCATCGACTGGACCGGGCTCGACAAGTTCTATGGCGCCCACGGCTTCGAGATCACGCGCCGCTATCAAGTCGCGAGCCTGAAGCTTGGCTGATCAATCGTGGCTACGGGCTCGCATTCGCGCTTTCGGCCGGGGCGTTGTCTGGTTCATTTCCGTTGCGGCAGTGGGCACAATCCCGCCGGGTTTTAAGTGGGCGGGGCTCAACGAAATCGAGTTGACGACTGGCGATGCAATCGGGTT
>DATJYD010000618.1:0-7772 GCA_035499755.1 Fimbriimonadaceae bacterium | reverse complement strand
TTGGCCGCCTCCTGGGGGGGCGGCCGCAATCTCTAGCTATTGGGTCTGCTGGTCCATTCGCTCCAACTTCGTCGAGCCCTTGGCAAGAATGCCGGCCAAGTCGCCCGCGCCGCTTGTATCCGGCGAACCGGGCGGGGGGGCTTGGGTCGGGGGACTGAAGGTCAGATGCTTCTGATCCTGGTCGACGTACACGACGTTGGATTTGTCGAGGAATCCGTACACCCCATCATAGATGAGGGCCTTTTGAATCAACGCCTGGACGCCGCTCTCGTCCCCTTTCTTGACCTCGGCCCGGTAAGCCTCGTAGCTTTCGTCGTTCATCGTGAGATACGAGAGGGTCGCCGAGTTGGTGTTGGATGCCCACTTGCCGGTGCACTTCCACATCGTGCCTTGGCCGCAAGTGAAGGTCCCATCCGACTTGAATTCGTAGAAGTGGTGCTTGTCGATGCCGCCCGCGAAGGGGTCGTCGACGCACCAGCGCCCGACGAGGAAGTCGTTGAACGACGTCTTACCCGACGAGCCGAGCGTCGGGGCCTTGTCCCCCATCGGCTCGAACTTAGGCTTGGGCGGCTGGCAGCCGCAGAGTAGAAGGCAGAGGCCGGCGACGCCGGCAACGACAAGTGCTTTGATCATTGAGGCCATTCTCCAGTGAATGAATGCGCTGCAAGGAAGACGGAAGGGCCGACGGGTAGGTTGCATCCACTTGCGAGATCGATTATGGGCTTCCGTACGCGTGAAAGCGCAACTCGTAGAGCTTTTGTTTTCCGCCGTATCCTCCAATGACGGCGATTCTGCCGATCGGGACTTGGGACGCCGGGTCCGGCGCCCAGACTCTCGCCTTCCCGTCGAGCAGGAGCCACACCTGGCCGTTCCGCCTCGTTAGCTGAACCGTGTGTTTGCCCGGGGTCATCGCCACCGGCTCGTCTCCTTCCTCCTGGCCGTTGATCCGAATCCGGCTCGAAGTATTTCCATAGCCTCCGATGAAGCCGACGTACCCGGTCGCGGCGGTGGGCTTCTGGCCCGCGGCGACCGCCGTCACGACGGCGTCGCTGCTCGCCTCGATCACGGCGAGAAGATCGAAGTCCCCGGTTCTCGGAACGTCCACGTACACCGCGCCCTCGGCGTCGCCTCCGGCATAGGCGAGCGAATCGTCCATACGATTCCAGGCGCCGTCGATATGCAGCTTCGGATCGCCGGGCTTGATCACCGTTACGTCCGGCCCGGCTTCGAGCTCGGCCGGCGCATCCGGGGGCAGCGGGGCGCGCCCGTGGGCTTCGAGCATGCGGCAGTAGTAGACGTGGTAAGGCTCGCCCAGCGCGTAGCCACGGCCTTGGTCGTCCCAGATATTGATCTCCGAGCCGATCTCATGGCCTCCGCCATGCCAATACCACTCGCCGATCCCTTTGTTCGGCAGGCTGAACTCGAAGATCGTCACGTTTCCCTTCTTAGTCGCCTGCCACTTCAGGCCGGGGGCTTTGAACGGGCGGATGTTCACGTCGACCACTCCGACCTCGGGACCGGCCGCGATCCCGGTGCGCGACGACAGATTCACGACCTGGAACGACTGAACGCCGACGCCCGAGTAAACGCCCTGCCCTTCGCCATCGAAGATCGCGTCGATCCGCCGCCAGGGGCCTTCGATCTCGAACAGGCCATAATAGCCGGCCTCGTCGTGAGCCTGCTTGAACACCATGGAGATTCCGGCGCCGCCTGTGATATGGCCTGAAACCGGAATTCCCGACCACTCGCCGTCGTTCCCGTCGATCACGGCATGCTTCGGGTAGATGAACGGGGGGTATGGATAGAGGGGATAGGGTCCTCCCTTGTCGGGCTTCTTGGGATCGGGAATCGGACTCTGAAAGCCATCCTTGATCCAGGTGGGTTCGAGCGGCGTGGGAACCCAGGTGCTCAGGAGAGCTTTCTCCATGTCGGTGCGCTCGCCGTCGGTGGAGATCTTCCCGGGATTGCTGCCGAACCGCTTTTCGTCGAGAGGCAGGCGGGGATCATTGTCGGGGATGCCGTCGCCGTCGCCGTCCTTCACCGTCTCGGTGTAGCCGAAGTAGAAGCGAAGCCACTGGCAGTCGCTGAGCTGCCGATCCCAATAGGCCATGCCGTCCCAATGCTCGCCGTGGGGCCCGTTGCTCGACCAATCGCGAGGATCGGGCCCGGTGCGCCCGCGGGGAGCGTAATGGTTGAAGACGATCCGGTCGTCCTCGCGATTCGAGAGCGAGAACTGGCCGCAGGATTCGAGATCGTGGTGGAACTCGTGAGTGACGAGCCACGCGGTGTCGCCGCCTCCGAGGAATTGGGATCGCCCGGGGATGCCGCGCGGCCAGTCGTCGAGGCCGAGCGTCCCTCCGCCGCTGTTGTAGAACTCCCATTTCTTGGCATTCGGATTCCATCGACGGACGAAGGCCTGCTCGATCTGGCCGCTGTAGGGCTTGGCCTCGACCACGGGATCCTTGTTGTCGTTCAGCGGATTCTTGGTGTCCAGGATGGTGAAATCGCCGCCGCCGGGATCGGCGTAGTCCTTGCCGGGATAGTCGCGGCAGAGCGGGAGGCCTTTGTAGAGGCCGGTCGCGGTGTCGGGCTCGTTGCCCCAACGCTGCCAGCGGTCGTCGACATAGAAGTGGAAATCGATCCAGAGGCGCATGCCGCTGTCGATCCAGACGAAGCGGCTGGAGATCGCGTACTCGTCCTCGATCCTCTTGATCTCGGCCGGCGTCAAGGGGGGCGGCTCGGGGGCCGGATTGTTGCGCTCTCCGTAGGCTGAGATGACGTTGATGACGTTCGGCATCAGGAGGACCTTCACCGGGAGGTGGATGATCGTCTTAGAGCCTTTCGGCGCCTCGGTGCTCACCGCGTACTCGCGGTCGTAGCCGTCCTTCGCGCCCCAGTCGCTTTCCTCCGTAGTTGGCTTGAGTCCGGGATCGTAGACGCGGTAGTAGTAGCGCTTGCCCGGCTGGAGGCCAGTCACTTTGAGGACGTGCCACGTCGTCGCGGGGGGCTGGCCTTCGACCGTCTTCCATGCGATGGGCGCGGTGCGGCCAAAGGCGGTCATCGGCAGGTCGTCCTGCCGGATCTCGATGCGGGTCGGGCACGGATCGGCCGTGTAGTACTGGATCGTGAACCCGTCGCGGGTGATCTCGGAGATCGGACGCATCGGATCTTCGAGGGGGGCGGCGTCGGGCTGGTGGAGCTTGATGGAGGGTTCGACTTGAAGCAGCGACGCGATCGCGAATGCAGCCAGCATGAACCGAGTTTACGCCGAGTCGCGAACCGTCGTCTTGAGTCTCCCGACGTTTTCGAGCTTCGCGCTTCTGGCCGGGGTCGGGGCGGTTATTGGGTTTTTCCGGAGCCGAATGAATTCGGCGGTCCCAGGGGAGCAAGCGGCAACCTGGCGATCTTCCCAGGTAAACCGGCGTTTGAATGCGGTCGATTCTCCTCATCCTTGCGCTCTGCCTCACCGGTCTCGCCCCCGCTCAGCTTCCCCACGACGGGGTCCTGACCCTGGGCGGATTCAACTGCATCGATCTCCGTCCCTACCGGAACGACAACTATCTCGACCTCTATCGAACCGGTTACTGGTCGTACGCCTCGTTTCGGATGGATGTCTGGAAGCGGCTGGGGACGCCCTACTGGTATGCGCAGGGGGCGGGGGACATCCGGGTCGCGGGGTCGCAGTATCACGGCCCGGCGAGCGACGTCGTCTCGGCGGCATCGAACGGAGCGGCCGCCAGGGCCAATTCCCAGCAGCCCGCGAACGGCGCGATCAGCTTCGCGAACGACGGCGACCCCTACTCCTACTGGTATGCGGGCGAGAACCACCCGAGCGGGAAGCTGTGGATCGAATTCAAGAAGCCGCAGCGGGTGAAGGAAGTGAGGTTCCTCGGTTGGGCGGAGCCGAGGCACGCGCCCAAGGACTATTCGGTGGGGCTCATCTTGGCCGACGGCTCGCGGCGCGAGATCGCGGCCGTTCGCGACGAGAAGCGGCGCGGCGAGTGGATCTCCTTTCCGGTCAAGCCGACGATCGCCTCCGGGATCTATCTGGATGTCCGCACAACGATGGAGGGGGTCCACGGGCCGGTGATCTACGAATTCCAGGCGCGGGGAGACTTGCGGCCGGGAGGCGAGAGCTTTCCGAGCCAGGTCGAGATCCCGCTCCACGGTCTGACGGCGAAAGACGTGTGCTTCCTGGGGAACGTCGGGGGCGGGTTCCCGGATGCCCGGCGAGGCATGGAGGTCGGGGAGTATGTGCTGAGCTATGCGAACGGCAAGCAGGAGATCGTTCCGCTCATTGCCGGCGTGAACGTAGCGCCGACGCTCTACGGCAACTTCGTGCCGGAGGCGCAGTTCGCGTGGGGGTTGCGGGACCAGGATGCGATCCTCGATGCCTCGAAGGGGAAGCTGTTCTACCATCTCGGCGATCTCGCCGAGGTCGAGCCGAAGCGTCAGCTCATGGTCTTCGATTATTCGCCGAAGCATGGGGATTGGCCGCTCGCGAAGCTGACGTTCCGCTGCACTTCGCCCCGGGCCTATCTCATTCTCGAAGGGCTGACGCTGCTGTCGAAGGGCGAGAAGATGAACGCGCTGTTCTATAACGGGAAGCGGCTCGATCCTACGCCGGCCTCGGCTCCGCCCGCGTCGCCGTCATGGCGCGATGCGGCGGTGAAGCCGAGTATCACCTCGGATGAGGGGCCGCGAAAGGCGCGAAACCACGCGAACGGCAGCGCGGCAGGCCGGGCAGGTCAAAGCGGCGCCGGGTCGCCGCACTCCCTATCGGCGGACGGAATTCTCCTCGACGGCGTCTGGCGCTATCGCACCGACCCCGGCGACCAAGGGATGCGGGAGGGCTGGTACGGGCTCGCGGAAAACCGGGCCGATTGGCGCCGGATGCCGGTGCCGTCTCAGTGGTACGCCCAAGGCCTCGACTATCACGGCGTCGTCTGGTTCGCCCGAACCTTCCCGGTTCGCGCTTCCTTCCCCGGGCAGGCCATCGATCTTCATTTCGACCGCGTCGACTACGATGCCCGAGTCTGGATCAACGGCATTTACGTCGGCCGCCACAAGGGCGCCTACTCGTCGTTCCGCCTCGACGCGACCAAGGCGATCCGCAAGGGACGGGAGAACCTGATCGTCGTGCGGGTCGACAGTCCTCTCGATCCGGGATACGAGGGTTTCAAGACGATCGTGAAGGGCAACGCGATGAACGACATCTCGATGCCTTACGCGGAGGAGGGCTCGATGGGCGGCATCTACCGCTCGGTCTGGCTCTACGGCCGGGGGGAGGCCACCGCCGACGACATCTGGGCCCAGAGCGAGGTCTCGGACGACCTCAAGCAGGCGACCGTCCATGTGCGGATGAACGTGCGCACGGAAGGTCCCGTGAAGGTGATTTGCCGCCTGATCGAACCGGGGGGAAAAGACCTCGAGGGAAGAGACGAAAGACCGGAAGGAAAAGACGAAAGACCCTCGGGAAAAGACGAAAGACCGGAAGGAAAAGACAAAAGACAAAAGACAAGAGACCACCAATTGGGGTCTCTCGTCTCTCCGTCTCCCGTCTCTTCGGAAGAAAAAGACGAAAGACAAAAGACCAAAGACCGCCAATTGGGGTCTCTCGTCTCTCCGTCTCTTGTCTCTCGGCAGGGGTCTCTCGTCTCTCCGTCTCCCGTCTCTTCCCCTTTCGTCTCTCAGTCTCTGGTCTCTCTTCAGGGGCCTGTCGAGTTCACGTTCCACATCGACAATCCCAAGCTGTGGTGGCCGTGGGAGCAGGGGCCGCAGAATCTGCACACGCTCGTCGTCGAGTTGTGGCAGAACGGCCGGCTCAGCGACCGGCTGGTCTCGCGGGTCGGGATCAAGCAGGTCGAGCGGGATCCGAAGCTCAACTGCATCATGATCAACCACCACCGCATGTTCCTGAAGGGCATGCTCAACGACGACGTGCACTGGGAGTCGCTGATGGACCGCCGCGGCTACCAGTACCGGATCGAACTGCAAAAGAGAGCCAACTTCAACGTCATCCGGATGATCACCCACGAATCCTCGCCCGAGTTCTATGAGCTATGCGACGAGATGGGGATGCTGGTTTGGCAGGAGATGCCACTCCAGTGGTCCTATTCCTCCTCGGCGGCGGTGCGCAGGGACATTCTGCCGATCGTCGCCGAGACGATCAAGCAGACACGGCCGCACGCCTGCGTGATCGGCTATTCGGCCTGGAACGAGGGTGGCCAGTACGGCTTCACCGACGAGATCACAAAGATGATCTCGAGCCTCGATCCCTCCCGGCCGATCAGCCGCGCCTCGGGAGGCGGCGACTGGGACATTCACGTCTATCCCACCCAAACCGCGAGCCTCACGCGCCGGACTCCGCTCTGGACCGGCTACCGGTTCGGGTACATCAGCGAGACCGGGGCGTACGGGATCGAGGACCTCGCCCATTTGCACGAGATGTTCGGCGACGATCTCTTCAAGTTCGGCGGCGCGGAGTATTTCTGGGAGACCTTTGCTTCCTACCGGCATGTCGACGGCTGGCCCTACGTGCCGAATCCGCCGCCGGTCGAATGGCCGGTGGACAAGATCAAGTCGTTCGTCTTCAGCCGGGTCGACGCGAGCGAGCGCTACTTCTGGCAGGCGATCAAGTCGATGTACGAGACGACTCGCGCCCAGCGCTTCGACCCCTCGACCTCCTGCATTTACTGTCGCTTCGACGATCCCATGCCGACCGCCTTCCTGGGCGTCGTCAACTTCATCGGCAAGCCGCTCAAGGCCTATTACGGCGGCCAGGAGGCCTGTCAGCCGGTCCTGCCGATCCTCATGCTCGACTTCCAGGGCGCGTCGGACGTGCGGGTCGTCAACGACTATTGGTTCCGGTCATGGAAGAACTGCCGGCTCAGCTATGTGCTGAAGACGCGCGAAGGCAAGATCGTCGCGCACGTCGAGCGCGGGTTCGATCTGCCAGTCGATTCGGTCACGAAGGTGATCGATCGGGCCGATCTGGGGGACATCTGGCACGTACCCGGCGGCTTCATCGCAGAACTGACGGTGCGCGACGCGAGCGGCAAGACTCTGTCCTTCAACCATTACGACTTCACCGCGCAGGAGGTGCACGACTTCGTCACCTCGGCCTATCCGGTCGCGCCGGTGCAGCCGCTGGACAGCATCGTCGCTTTTCCGTCGATTTCAGGGCTTGTGACGGCGGTCGCGGCCGACGGCTGCTATGGGCCGGCGTTGACCACGGCTGCCCAGCCGAATTCGGTGATCGGATTCGACTTCGACATTCCGGAGGGTTTCGGATCGACGGCCTGGAGGGAGTCGCCACTTGGCGCCGCCGACTATGCGATTCGGGTCGCCTGCGATTCCGGGCCCAACCTGCATCAATGGACGCTCTATGTGGACGGAGCCAAGGCGGAGCCGGAGAAGTACGACTGGCTGAGCATGAACGAGCCGATCTCCCGAGGATCCTACGCGAACGGCCGGCTTGCCTGGTATCCGGGCTGGTGGGCCAAGTTGGGCGCGGGCAGGCACCGGATCGAGCTGAAATGGGAGGGGAAGGAGGCGCCGCCGAAGCTGACGGTCGACGCGATCGCCGTGCAGCCTAGGTAAGGCACCCGTTCTTGGGGGCATTGGATTATTGGCTGGCTTCGCAGGGCAAGGAAGCTGTTGCGTGGAGTCGGCCCCGTGCCGGGGGCTTTGAGCCCCCGCTCGGGCGGAGCCCGAGGATCTCGACCTAGCGGTTGAGCGGCGACCGAAAGTCGCCGGCACGGAGTTCGGCG
>DATJYD010000617.1:0-2137 GCA_035499755.1 Fimbriimonadaceae bacterium | reverse complement strand
GACGTGAGCCAGATTAACGTCTTCGACGCGCTCGGCAACGGAGAGCAATATGGGGCCCCGGCCATGGCCAATCCATTCGACAACGGCGCTCATGGGCAGCACGGGCTCAAGACCATCGCGGATCGGAAAATAGTCGACATGCTGGGTCAGAAGGAATTCAGGCGACTCGATGGGAGCCGAGGCGGCTTTTTTCAGCAGCGCGGAGATCTGCTCCCGGTTCATCGCGCGTTCGGTGTCGGTAGAGACGCCGACGGGGATGACGTCGAGGATGGCTACGTGGAAGTTATGGTGTGTCAGGCGCACTTCTACGTCGGGGATGCCGTGATCCTGATCTTCCGGAGTCATGTCGAAATCGAGCGCGTAGCCTCCGTCGAGATCGCGATGGATCTGGCGGGCGAGGTCGTCGAGGGAATTGGCAAAGCCGCCAAAGGTAGCTCCTGCGGTCTGCATCATTAGAGAGGCGCGGTAAGCGGAGTAGGCGAGTGAGCCATTCATCGCCGGGTCGACCTGCATATGGTAGGAGGGCCTGGCCCAGGACAGATCCGTCGAGGCGTCGCCGCCGGGGATTATTGGGTCAGGGCCCCCGACGTCGCCGATGTAGATGTGGGCGCCTATGTGTTGGGCGACCGTCGTGAGGGCTTCGGGGCCGGCGTGCTCGAGCATCTGGTCGTTGAGACCGTAGAACGACTCGCTGACGGGATTCATGGCGAGGATGACCTTCGGGCCTTCGTAATGCTGCATGATGCTGATGGCGATTTCCGCTTTGCTGAGCCAGGGGCCATCCCAGCGGAAGACTCCGGGGAGGGTCACGTTGCTGGCGTACTCGAAGGTCTCTTTCGTGTGTGCAACTTCATCGAGGTAGGCAAGAAGCTGGGTACGTCCGTTGGTGAAGGGCGTCATTTTGCCGTTGGAATCGAAGATACCGACGCGCCAGGGCAGGAGCTCAGCGGGTTGCGCTGAGAAATACTTGACCGCTTCTCTTAAGCCGATGTTGTGAACGACGGGATCGTTCGGCGGAAAGACCAGCAACACCATCGGAGGGACAACGGTGCGCTGCGTGCCGGGGGCGTGAAGGCGGAAGGCACGGGGTTTGCCATTGACGATCAGGGTGAAATCGGAGGCTTCGAGGCTGGGCGGTGTGAATCCCGCGTGATCGAGGATGCGGAGGGATACAGTGGCCGAGCTGGCAGCGGCAAATCCGTCGCGACGGAGCAGATCGAGTTCGTGGTAGAGGGTGGAGTTCGAGCCGGCCGATTGTTGCTGCTGGTTCTGTTGGAGAAGGTTTCCCGAAATGATGGTCTGGTCCGGGTTGGGTGCGGCAGTTTGTCCGACCGGAGTTGGGGTGACCGATCCGGGCGGCGGAGTCTGGGCACGGCCAGGGCAGGAGGTCAGGAACATCGCTGCGATCGTGAGTGATGCCCAGCGTCCCATGGTTGATATACGGACGTGCGAGCTTCCAGGCTGCAAGTATACGGGAACAGCAATCAGATCGGCCCTATCGGCACGCCGCGTTGTTGGCCTTCGGAATTGAAAGAAAGTTGATGCTCGCCGGACCGAAAATGACGTTGCCGATGGGAACAGGAGTTCCGGTCAGCGGCGGCAGAGTGTCATCGGGGCCGAGTTTCAGTTCGACGCCGTTCAACTGCACTGTAGTGTCGAGCAGGTTGGTTGCGGTCAGGCTATAGCGCTCGGAGGCGGTTGGGATTCTGAGTGTGAGCGCTGCGATTCGGTCGGTGTTGATCGCGAGAAGCGCCACGCCTCCGGGAACGTTGCGCAAGCACTGCGCGTAGAGCTTCAGCCTTGGATCGGGCGAAGCTCCGGGATTGAGGACGATGGTCCCCATCAGGCGGTGCCAGACGAGAGCAGCCCAGTAGTCCGGGCGAGGCGCGTAGGTATTTTCGTCGAGCAGGCCGTAGTCGCTCGCAGAGAGCGTGTTGTGCGCTACTACCTGGACGCCGCGCTGTGCCAGGAGCCCAAGTTGGTTGAGATATCGGAATGTATCAATGAAGGTCGAGGCCCAGCGGTCGCCTCCACAGGCAGCCTGACCGGTTTCGGTGAGCCACATTGGTTTCCCGGGAACAAAGCGATCGCGCAGGTGTGAGTAAAAGGCCTCGACGGTACCAGTACGTGAAAGCCA
>DATJYD010000616.1:0-4177 GCA_035499755.1 Fimbriimonadaceae bacterium | reverse complement strand
TTCATTCCCGATCCATTGGCATTTCACTCGGTCGCGCTTGCGATCATCGGTGCGATCTATTTCGGCTTCGCCCTTTCGGATGGAACACTCTCAATCATGATCCTCGAGCTATCGGTGGGTACAGGCTTCGTTGTTCTGGCGCTCCTTGGTCTCTGGCTGGCTCCGATGTTTCTCGCAATCGGTTTGGCTCTTCACGGGTTCTGGGATCTCGCGCATCGGCCGCGCGGAGTAACAACGAAGCTTCCTGCTTGGTACCCTCCATTCTGCGCTGCGTACGATTTTGTCTTTGCGGGGGTGTTTCTCCTGCTTGCACGTCAGCTCGCGGTCCGCGGTGCCTAACACGCGCGTGCGGCGGGCTCGCTCTTCGCTTTCGGCTCCTCGCTCGCCGCTGAAGCCGTGCCCAATAGGCGCCACCGGCAGCGTCATTAGACCAAGGTGAGCAGGAATCAGCAGATGGCGACGAGTCCACCCAAACGGCGAGCCCCGAAGCCAGAGAGCTCGGTCATACGCTGGCTGCTTGATTCTGACCCTTCGATCCGCTGGCAGGTGATGCGCGACCTGACCGATGCGCCCGCGGACGAGGTCATGGCCGAGCGTGCAAGGGTCCCAACCGGGGGCGCGGGAGCGCGGCTGCTCGCTCTCCAGGCGACGGACGGGCGGTGGGGCGGCACGGCGTGGAACCGCGGGTGGGACTCCACGATGCACGTCCTGTCGCTCCTGCGGGAGATGGGTCTCGATCCCGCCGGCGACGAGGCGCGGCGCGCGGTGAGCCTCGTCCGCGACCGCGTGACGTGGCGAGGATGCGGTCCGCAGGAGGCGGACGACAACCCCTTCTTCGCCGGCGAGGTCGAGCCCTGCATCAACGGGCAGGTCGGGGCGGTCGGCGCCTATTTCGGCCAGGACGTCCGGAGCATCGTCGACCGGCTGCTCCCCGAGCAGCTGCCCGATGGCGGCTGGAACTGCGAGGCCGCCAACGGCTCGACGCGGTCGTCGTTCAACACCACGATCTGCGTGCTCGAGGCCCTGCTCGAATACGAACGGGCCGTCGGGGGCGGCCCAGAGGTGACCCGGGCCCGTCTCCGCGGGCAGGAGTACCTCCTCGAGCGCCGGCTCCTTCGCCGGAGGTCGACCGGCGAGGTGATCGAGCGAGATCGCAAGGGCGGCGCCGCGTGGACCCGCTTCGCCTTCCCGACGTGGTGGCATTACGACGTGTTGCGAGGGCTCGAGTACCTGCGCCGCGCCGGCGTCGCGCCCGACGAGCGCCTAGCCGAGGCGATCGACCTGGTGGCATCCAAGCGCGACGACGATGGCAAGTGGCCGCTCGAGACCCGATACCCGGGCAAGATGGCGGTCGAGATGGACGAGAGCGAGGGCCGGCCGAGCCGGTGGAACACACTGCGCGCCTTACGAGTGTTGGACTGGTATTCAGCACGAGACTAACGCACATGCTGCTGGCAGGAGACTGGCAACTACCCAGCCTGGCCCGTTCCGTGACACTGCCGATACCAAGACGGCCTAACAACCGGGTTCAGCGGACGGCCCTGTGCGCCGCCGCTGAACCGGAGAGTTAGGCGCCGCGCACACGGCGTGACAACCTGATGCGCGAAACGGATCCCTTGAGCGTACTGAAACACCCGAGCGCCTTCGTACCCGTCACGATGTCGCTCGGAGCGCTCGGGGTCGTACTGGTCTTCCTCGCCTCCCACGGAGCGGCGCCCCAGCCAGACGAGGGTGCGGCTGCTCACATTTGGCAAGTTCTCATGGCTGGCCAGATTCCCATCGTCTTGTTCTTCGCGGTCAAGTGGATTCCGCGAACACCCGGACGGGCGATCCCAATCCTGGTTCTGCAAGTCTTGGCCGCGCTGGCGGCCATGACACCTATTTTCTTGCTTCACTGGTAGGGGGAGGTGTCGCTGTCCGAGAACATTGATGTGCGGTCTAACACGCGCACCGGACTCGCTCCCGCATCGCTTGGTCGCTCGCCGCTGAAGCGCAGCCCGTTCGACGGACATTCACGGACCCGTGCTTCTTGGCCAAACAATGGGTCGACCTCTGAGGTAGGGACGCATTGAGGGATTTCAAGAAGCAGGACCGAACGGCCATCGAAGCCGTCGCCAGACGGTTCTCGGCGACGTGGGAAAAGGGCGGTGATCCTCCGGACGCCTACATCATCATCGCCGGGAAACGGGTTGCCGTTGACATCACAACCCTCAAACGGCGCGGCACTGGCCAGGGTAACGCCGCCAAGCCTCGTTTGAGGTTCGATAAGGTCGCGACCAGGCTCATCGAACGTCTGCAAGCCACCCTTGGCCAAACCGTGCCGGACGGCATGACAGTGCTGCTGACCATCACCGCTCCCATCCGGTTGCCGTCGAAAACCGCCGCCTCGCTGGAAGACAAAATACGAACTCTTCTCGCGCGGCGATCGCCGGGTCGAGATGAGAAAGCCACGATTCACGGGAACCGGGTCCAGATCCGACTTCTGAGAGACCAATCTGAGCGAGCGCCAAAATTGATCGGGTTCGTGCACAATTCCGATTCAGACCCCCTTCAACTCTTGACCATGACACGTGAATTGCTTGAGCGAATCGGCGCCAAGGCTGACGGGCGGGCGCCGAGGCTTGCGGGTGATCGATGGCTCGTCCTGACGAGCGCCAGAGGAAGTTCATGCTTGGAGGCATATCGCTACATCTATTCGGAGCTGCGGATGCCGACCGACTTCAAGAAGATTCTCATGGTGTTTGGCGATGGGCGTGTCGGGATGTTGACCGGATGAAACCAGTCTGCGCGCGCTGCCTCTCCGTATGGACGGGCGGCCGTCGCTCGGCGCTGACGCGCCGCCCGTTAGGCGGCGCCCCTTGATCCCATTCAGCACCGCAACTAAGGCCTCCCGGATATCCTGTGTTCGATCACGAGACTGAGGTGGAAACATGAAGAACGTTGCGAAATCCCGATTCACCATCAAGAGCTGGGACGAGACGCCGTATGGTGAGGGCCAGGATCTGCCAAAGCTGACTCGGGCCGCCGTCACCAAGACGTTCACCGGCGACATCGCGGGCGAGGGGCATGTCGAATACTTGATGATGTACCGCAGCGACGGCTCGGCCACGTGCGTCGGCCTCGAGCGGGTCGTCGGGCACCTTGCAGGAAAAGCGGGCAGCTTCGTGCTCCAACGTACCGGAATATTCGAGAACGGCGTGGCGAAGGAGTCCTATTTCGTCGTCCCTGGCTCCGGCACGGGAGAGCTTCAAGGCCTGCGCGGCGAGGGCGCATCGGCTCTTGGGCACGGGACTGAGTATCCCCTGACGCTGAACTATGAGTTGGGCTAACCTGGCGCTATTCAGATCCTTCAAGGCGCTAACCCGCGCGGCTTAAGCGCATTCGGTTGGGCTGACTCGGATCGAGCATGCCCATAGAAATCGGCCATGTGGAGGCGATTTTCCGGTATCCCGTGAAGTCCATGGGCGCCGAACGACTCGAGGTCGCCACGCTCGGGTGGCACGGCCTCGATGGTGACAGACGGCTAGCATTCCGGCGGATTGATGACCGCACCGGGTTCCCGTGGCTATCGGCAAGCAAGCTTCCCGACCTGGTCCTGTTTACTCCGTACCACCGTGACGCGAGTGCCCCGGCAGACCTTCCTACGCATGTTCGCACGCCGAATGGCGAAGAGATGCCTGTCTTCGGGGAGGACCTGGCCACGGAGGTCGGAGGCCGGTACGGGGCTCCCGTGCAGATGATGCAGTGGAAGCATGGCATCTTCGATGAAGCGAGCATCTCCGTGATCGCATCCGATACGGTGCGCGAGATCGGACGACTGGCAGGGCGGAGCGCGGACGTGCGACGATTTCGCCCGAACGTTGTGGTTCGTTTACTGCGACCGGGTCCCTTCCAGGAGGACGAGTGGGTGGGCGGGGCGCTCTCATTCGGCGAGGGGGACGACGCCCCCGCCATCACCGTCACGATGCGCGACGTTCGCTGCTCGATGGTGAACATTGATCCCGACTCGGCAAGCCTCGCTCCAGAAATGCAAAAGGCGGTCGTTCGTGCGCACCAGAACACCGCGGGAATCTACGGCACGGTCACTCGCATCGGTCGACTGGCGGTCGGACAGACCGTGCTGCTCGGCGCGGCGGTCGAGAAAAGGGAAGGTGGGTGATCGAGACACAATCTTCCG
>DATJYD010000615.1:0-5059 GCA_035499755.1 Fimbriimonadaceae bacterium | reverse complement strand
CCGTAAGCGTGTGGCTTGCCCGGGATCAGGATGTACTCGAACCGCTTGTTCGCGCGCATCAAGGCGTTCATCAGCCGGATCGTCCCCGCGTAATGGACGTTGTTGTCCATGTCCCCGTGGGCGAGAAGCAACGCTCCATTGAGGTTAGCCGCCAGCTCCGCGTTCGTCGGCACGTGGATCTGGAACTGACCCTGGTTCGCGTTCGTCGTCTGCTGCTGATCCTGTCCTTGTCCCTGGCCCTGCCCCTGACCTTGGCCTCCACCGCCGCGACGACCCTGAGGATCGTCCCCGGAGGGAATCCCGTTGTCCGCGCCCGCCTGCGTGTCCGGGAAGCCGTAGAGGAGTTCCGGCGACTCGAAATACGCGGGGTTATCGTCCCAGCCTAACTGGTCGTACATCGCGCTCTCCTCCGGGCTGATGTCGCCGGACATGCCCGAGTCGTCCGGCGTCACTTCTCGCAGTCCGTGGTACTGCTCGGCCCAGTTCTGGTTGTAGATGTTGTTGTCGTGGTTGCCCGAGCTGGACACGCCTACCTTGAAGAAGTCGTTGTAGGGCGGAAGCATCAACGCCGCCGCGGTCATGAATCCGCCGCCGGAGTGCCCGTAGATGCCGACCCGGTCGATATCGATCCAGGGATAACGGGCGGCAAGCTGCTCGATCCCCGCCTTCTTGTCGGCAAGACCGTAGTCGCGCAGATTGTAGTAGCCAAAGCTCTCGTAGGCTTTCGAGCGCTCCGGATCGCCGCCGCGGTTGCCGATCTGGATCACAATGAAGCCGAGCTGGGCGAGCTTTTCGTTCGCGTTCGCCGCTGAGAACGTCTGGGAGACTCCCTCCGTCTGCGGCCCCGGATACACGTTCGCGATGATCGGATACTTCTTGTGGGGATCGAAGTCGAACGGCTTCCACATATTGCCGTAGATGTCGGTGACGCCGTCGGCCGCTTTGACCTTGAACGTCTCCGGCATCTGCCAGCCGATCTGGTAGAGACCCGACAGATCGGTCTTTTCGAGCTCCATCATCGGTCTGCCGTCCTCGTCCCGAAGCTCGACGACCGGCGCCATGTCCGTCCGCGAGCAATCGTCGACGATGTATTTGTGATCTTCGGAGACCGTCGAGGAATGATCCGCGTTGCCCGGATCGAGGAGGGTCAGCCCCTTTCCATCCAGGCCGATCCGATAGAGGTGGTGGTAATAGGGATTCTCCCCCGCCTCACGGCCGTTCGCCTGGAACCAAAGCACTTTCTTGTCAGCATCGACCGCTTCGATCCGCTCGGCCCGGAACGGCCCGGAGTCGATCTGGTTCAGGAGCTTGCCGTCGTTGCTGTAAAGATAGTAGTGCCCCCAGCCGTCCCGCTCCGACCACCAAATGAAGTCGCCGCCCGGCTTCACATACTTCACGGGCTGGGTTTCGAGGTTGCCGTTGACGATCGTCTCGGTGATGAGCGGCGAGACCTTTCCAGATTTGAGGTCGATCTCGTCGAACTCGAGATTGCGTTGCAGCCGGTCGCGGCGGACCAGGCGCAGCTTCGTCGAATCCGTGTCCTGAAAGTGGATGTCAAAGTAAAGCTGGTCCTTCCACTTCGACAGGTCGAGCTTCTTCAGCGTCTTCGTGGCCGGATCGAAGACGTCGACCTCCTCTTGAGGCACGTTGATCTCGCCCGGCATCGCGTACTTGTAGGTCACGAGCGCGGGCCTCGGCTCAGCGAGCGAGTTCACCAGGTAGAGGTCGGCTACCTTCCGCTCGTCGGTTCGGGTCACGAAGAATGTCTTGGAATCCTTCGACCAGGTGACGTTCGCGCGGACGCGCTTCTCGTTCGCGTTATTCTGAGTCTGATCCTGGTTGTCGCCCTGCTGATTCTGCTGGCGTTGGAACTGCTGCTGGAATTGCTGGAACTGCCGGCGCTGCTCGTCCATATCTTCGCGGCTGCCGAAGCTGTAGTACTTCTCGCCGTCCTTCGTGAGCTGGATCGGGGGCTGGTCCTTGCCGTCCTTCACCTCGACATAGTAGAGGTTGTGGTCCATGGCGTACGCGTAGGCCTTCTTGTCCGGCGAGTAGTCGTGAAAGTCGGCGTTGAACCTGCCGCCCCCTCCGAAGCCACCGCCACGGAATCGGCCCTGGCCTCCGCCGGGAGGGCCGTTCTCGTTACGAGGCGCCGGGCCCTTCGAGCGGGAAAGCAGGCCCTTGACGATGTCGTAATCGAACCGCACGTTGGCGGCCGTGAAATGGATGAGATCGTTGTTCTTCTCATCGAACGTAATCGTCGTTATCGGGAGGTTCGCAGCGTCGTACGGCCGCTTGAGATCGACCGACAGCAGCTCCGCCATGTGCGCGGAGTCGAATAGCGGCGTCTTGCGATTGGCCCTGCAGTCGACCTTCCAGAAGTGGATGCCATCCTGGGCTCGCCAGGAGTACCAGAAGCTGTCGGTCTTGTTGATCCAACCGGGCGTGAGTCCCGTGCTGTAGATAAAGGGCCGCAAAGCCTCAGGGCTGTACCGGTCGGCCAGCCGCCAGTTCGCCTTGATCGCGGTCGGAACCTGGGCGATGGCGGCGACGGAGACGAGGCTGAAGGCAATGGCGAAGGAAAGGGAGCGAGTATAAGGCTTGAGACGCATCATCAACCGAACCTTGGCTCGAAAGGGCCTAAGTGCAATCCTATCATCGCCCGCCAACCCAGCCGGGGATCTTCAGAAGTTATTCATGAATGAGCCCTCGCTCGGAGCGGAGTCGAACCGCGCGCCGGAGTTCAGACCACCGTGTAGAACCCTTCCCAAGATCTCACGTGCCGGCGGTTCTCAACCGCCGCTCGACCGCAGGCCGAGCAAAAACCCGGGAGTTACGCGAGCGCCGAATCAGGCCCGTCATAGGCAAGGGTCGCCGGAGCGATCGATTCGGTGGTACTGGTTAGCGCCGGATTCGCCGCCGCCTCGCGAGCAGCGCGAGAGCGCCTCCGCCAATCGCGAGAAGCGAACAGGGCTCGGGCACGGAGGCGCATTGCTGCTGGATCCAGGTCTGGTACGCCGGAGTAAGGAGGACGCCGCCGGCCTGCGACCCCCAGGTCACCTTCTGCGACGTCTGGCCGTTCTCGATCAGCGAATAGCCGTACGTATGGATTCCCGCGATGAGTTGGGTATTGCCGACCGACAGCAGGTAAGGCGCGCCGGAGTCTCCCCCTCGCGTGACGCCTTCGCCGTTGACCACGTTCGGCAGGTCGGGCGAAGTCAGGTCCCATTGGACGCCGGAATAGGCATAGCCCTGCCGGGGATTGTCCGCCGGCTGATCTCCGCCGTACGGCACGACGCTGCCGTCGGATGTGTCCGCGAGGAAGGTGTCGTCGACGTTCGGCAGAGCGTCCACCCGGTTGTAAAGATAACGCTGGAAGCCGTCCACGGGTTGCCCGACATAGCCGTTCCACCACATCCCGCCGCTCGGAATCCCGCCCGGTCTCTGGTTGGCTTCGATCAGCGGCGTCGCGGGGCGGCCGAAGCCGTCGGCGGAGAAGATGCTGCCCACCCCGAGTTGATTCGCGCCGGAGAGCCCGAGCGTAAACTTGTTGTAGTTGGCATTGTAGGCGCCGTAGTTCACCGAGAGGACCGCCATATCGACGGTCGGGTTCGCGCCGGGTCCCAGCCGCCCCACGAGATTGGCGGCCATGAAATTGCTGTTGCTCGGAAAGTAGGTCGCGTCGAAACCGTTCAGATTGCCGAAGGCTATTCCTAAACCGTTCTTCACATTGCCGGTGGGCCCGCCATTGGCGATCACGTGGTCGGCGGTCAGCACGCAGAAATAGCCTTGCCCGTTCACGTTCCGGTTGTCGATCACCGTCCCCGTTCCCGAGAATTGCGGGTTGCCGTTCACGTCGGTGAAGAAGATCCTCACCGCTTGGATCTGTGATCCGAACTGGTTGTCAGGCCCCATCGCGAGGCCAAGACACGACGCCGAAACGATGGCGCACGAGATCAGAAGGCGGCCGGCTAGACTGGCTTTCATCGATTCCCCTCCCAACGAACCCGCTCAGAAGGCGGATGGCAAAATGCAATATGATTGTAAGGCCTACCGGCATTTTCGCGGGCACGCAATAATACGAGTTCGGTGACGCCCCGGGCATTTGATGCCGTATAAAACAACCATGAAGCTTCCGTCCAGAGCCATCATCCTTATCGCCCTCGCCGGCCTCGCCTCAGTCGCCCTGTCGGTCGATTGGCCGAAGATCGTAACCAGCAAGACGCTCTACGCCGACAACGACTATCGCGGGAAGAAAGCGCCCGACTTCTTCGTGCAAAAGTGGCTGAACGCGAACGAGGTCGATACGCGCGGAAAGGTCGTGGTGGTCGATTTTTGGGCGACCTGGTGTCCGCCCTGCCGGGCGACGATTCCCGAGCTGAACGAGATCGCCAAGAAGTTCAAGGACAAGGTCGTTGTGATCGGCATCAGCGACGAGAAGGAGGAGACCGTCGCCGACTTCATGAAGAAGACCGAAATGGACTACAACGTCGGGATCGACCCGACTCGCAAGATGTCGAAGCAGATCGGGGTCAAGGGCATCCCCCACGTCCTCGTCATCTCGCCGGACGGGATCGTTCGCTGGCAGGGCTTTCCTCTCGACAATTCGGACCGGCTCACCGATGCCGTAATCCAGCAGGTCGTGGACCAGAGCGCGGCGAAGTAGTTCCTCGCCCCTCCCGGGCGAGTTCCGGGACAATTCGGCCCGGAGCAAGTCATCCCTTGATCCCGAACCACGGGAGGAGCCCCATCAGGATCATCTCGTGGCCGGCCCGGTTCGGGTGGTTCACCTGGGCCATGAGCGTGTTCATGTCCGTGTCTGCCTTGCTTGCCTGAACGAAGGCCGCCATCGAATCCGCGAGACCGCAACGGTACTGGGCAGCAAGGCCGCGGATCTGCTGCGCCTGCTGGGCGAGCGGATCGTTCGGGTCGGCGGGATGGGCGGAAAGATCCCAGGAGGGCGTGAGGAGGATGACCTCGGCGCCGCCCTTCTGGGCGGCGGCGATCATCTTCTCCCAGGCCGCCTTCGCCTTCTCCAGCCCAATCGCCCGATCGTTCA
>DATJYD010000614.1:0-4704 GCA_035499755.1 Fimbriimonadaceae bacterium | reverse complement strand
CGTCGTCCTGCCAAGAGCCTGCTCCAATCCTCATCCGAGATCGCGCCGATGAGTCGGGCCAGGCAATCGGAAAGCGTCCAGTCCTCCTGCCACAACTTCGTCTTGTACGAAGCGAAACCGACGGTCAGCGTCCCGACGATCGGGCTCGCCTGGTAATAGAGAACGGAGCGTGACCGCGTGTCGGCGTTACCGAAAGCAGCGAGGACGGCCGCATAACGGCTGAGGGCTGCCCGGTCGGCAAGGCTCGCGTCCGAGTGGTCGAAGTATTTTGGGCGCCAAACTGAAATGGGTCCCAGATTCAGATGTTCGTAGTGCTGCCATCCGACCATTGCCGCTTCGAACATGTCCACATCGAGTTGCTTGTCAGTAATGCAGGAGATCCCGTCGTACCACAGGTCGTCGGAGACGTCGATGGCGACGCACGCGCCGGGGTCTTCCCGAGCAATCTCGTCGAGGGCAGGTTCCACAAAGAGATCGAGTGGTTCGCTCTTGTCGGGATCCCGGATCCATTTCGGAAGGTTGGCGGGATCGAGTTCGGCATGGTGCCTGGGCCACGACGCATCCTCCGACAGATCGACCGCCGGGTGCTTCGGTCCGACGGCGGCAGCCCGCTGGATCGTCGAAAGGTATCCTCGGTTGCGCTCGGAAAGGGGAATGCCCTGCAGGGTCGCACGGTCGACCAGGTTGCCTTGGGGGTCGAAGCACTCTAGGGAGAGCGTAAGGAAATCGGCCTCAGTTGCCAGGCGGAGCCGGAGGTGCTTCGCGGATCCAGAGGCTGTCGTCCACGCTTGGTAGTCGTCCTGCGTCCATGGGCTGGCCGCGATCTCGCTCTGGACCGCTTGAGATGGCTTCAGCTCGCGAAGTCGAGCCATCGAGGCGTTGTAGTCGGCGAGCAGAGCGTCGCACGCAGGGAGCGTCAGCGAGTCGAAGGCCGGGACATCCTCGAGGACCTGAGGGTGTTTCGACGCGTCGGCGGCCAACCTTTCGGGACCGATCTTCTTCGCAAGATCCTCTAGGAGCACCTCGGCGGGAAGCAGTTCTCTGCCGTCAAACGGACTCATGCCGGAGCCGTCCGCTTCGTGGCTTGATTGGATCTGCTTCGACTCCCGATCCTGTTCGTCGATCTCGTCCGAGATCACGCTCGCGGCGGAGCGGTCTTTCAGAACATCCTCCCGGTGCTTGGCCGACTCCTCGAGCCGCGCCTTCAAGTTTTCCGCGACTTCGCTCGCCTCAGCCTTTCTCGCCTGGTCCAGTTCCTTCTCCGATCTGGCGATCGTAATCCTTTCGCCCGACTCGGAGACCGTCGCTCGGAGGCAAGCGGCGAGGGCGTCGAGCGCCACCCTCGCAGGCTGGCTGTGGCGTCGCAGGAAGACCAAGTGACGCCTCAGATCTTGCTCGATAGAAACAGGCCTGCCAATCTCACGGGACAGGGCCGCCACGGCCGTCTCGGCCGGCACAATGCCTTGCTCCGAAGGAGATAGTCGGGGCACGTGCGCTGCTGGCGAAAGAACAACGAGCAGTAATCCAAATGCAAGCACCATTGGGAGCTGTCCTACCCGCCGAGGATATTTGCATTGATCGCGATCGAGTTGATAGAGACGCTGATCAACGTGTCGCCTTCGCCTCCATCTCCTGAGCTTCCCTGGTACGTCCGAGTAATGTTCCCATAAGCGTATGAACTAGTTGTAGTGAACTGAAATGTACCCACCCACGCTCCCGGTCCACCTGACCACTGCAAGTTAGTGATTGTCCCCTTTAGGCCCTCCGAGAAGGTATCTGGATTGGGCCAGGACGTGTCGCCTTGCGGCTCGTAATCGTAGGCGCTGGTTATCGGGAGCTGAGCAATCCCCTCCGCATGGCCGGAAGGCCCGGAAAGGGACGCCCAGGCGTAGGAATACTCGCCGTATGAAAGGTCGTAAGTGCCGCTCACGAACGTTGGGCAGTTCGTGGAAGTGTACGTGGCGCTAATCGTCCACGTCGTCGTTCCCTGGGTTTCGGAAAGGCTACTGAAATGGCCAGTTGTGAAAGCGGTGACCCCGCACGTTGCCGGGTCGAGACCACCGCCGGCCACACAAGTACCGCCTCCGTGGCCGGTCGTGCTGTAAGACGAGAACTGCGGAACGATAGATGTTGAGGACTGAGCAATTGCACCTGCACACTGCAGGAGCGAGATGGTTATAGTAATTGCTTTGATTGTATGTTTCATGGCCACTAAGTAGCTTAAGCCATGTCACACACGGGCGACGTTAAGAACAGATTACCTTTCTGTTAATACTTGCCACTGCCAGGCTGAGCACCTTTCAGCAACACGTTGGGGAGTCGCAAGGTGAAGTCGCCGAGCAGGCTCCAGAAGTAGGTGCGCTTGCGGCCGATGCCGTCTTTGGCCAGTTGGGCGTCCTGCGACTCCACCTGGAAGTAGCGCTTCCAGGCGTCGCCGTAGTCGCCGCCTTCGCCAAGGACCTTCCAGAATTCGCGCGGCTCGTCGTAGAACACCTTGCCGCGTCCGATCAGGGCGAGGCCGTTGCCGTACATCATCGTGCACTCGGCAAGCTGCCACCGCCCGTACCCAGGCGCGTTGAAGGGCTCGTTTTCCGCTTCGAGGGGCCGGGTGGCTTCGCAGCCGGTGTGGAAGTAGAGCACGCCGTTGTCGGGCAGGGCGCGGTTCTCGTAGAGGGTCCGGAGGAATCCGAAACCCATCGCGCCGCCGATGCCTTGGAGCGAAGGGACGAGCTTGTCGCCCTCGCGAGTCCAGTACCAGGGCTGGCCTCCGGTCGCGGCGGTGAGGGCGGCGAGGTCTCGCGGGCGGCCGAACTCGGATAGAACTGGGTTGCTGTGAGCCCGGATCTCCCGAACTAGCTCCGGCTGCTCCATCCACTTCGCGACGTCGGTGATCGTGATGTCCTTCTCGAGAAACTCCGACGGGCTCAGGTTCTTCCAACCGGGCACGTTTTTGCGCAGGTCGTCGTAATCGGAGCCGAGGTCCGTCGAGACGGCTGAAGCGCCCAGAACCGAATCGTATTTGCCGGTCCGGTAAGCGTGGTTCCGGGCGAAGTACTGGACCAGGAGGGTGCGCTCCAAAGCCGCCGAGGGAACCCAGAGGTTCATCGGATTCGGCACGGACTTGGCGTCGGAGAACTCGACGGTCTCGGGCTTGCCGTTGTCGTCGAGCAACCCTTCGCCTTTGACGCCGCGGATCTTCGGATCGGGCATCACGCCCGCGTGATAGGCGTTGATCCGGCTCACCGCGATCTCGGGCAGGGCGAGGGGGTTCGGCAGCTTCTTGTCGGATTCCGTGCACTCCTCATTCGGCTCGGGATCGAAGGTGAAGCGCATGTTGTGCCCGCCCAGGTCCCGCTCCGTCCACGGGCCGTCTTCGACCATGAAGAAGTCCTCGTATCGCTCATCCTTCATCTCCCAGTTCTGGGTGGTGTCCGAGCCTTGCGGGAATACAGCGTACAGGTCCGCGATGTTCGTCGGTTGGCGGATGTAGAGCCGGTCCCAGCGCCCGTCGAGATCGGCAAGGACGATGTCGGCGGGCGAGACGACCGGCTCGGCCACGTCGCGCATCCACGGCTGGTTGAAGCTGATCTCGGACTTCGTGCCCGCGAAGAGGGTAACGGGATCGTCGCGGCGCCATGCATATTGGCGAACCATGAAGGGCTGGGGGAAGTTGCCGACGAGGATCACTCCTTCGAAATCCTTGATCCTCAGCCAGAGACGGCGAAGGAAGTCGCGGTAGGCGATCAGGGTCAGCCCATCCTGGTGCTCGGGGCCGTCATAGAACGACGTTTCGAGAACGAAGGCGTTAGGTCCCCCGTTCGCAATGTCCTTCCCAAAGGTCGCCAAGGCTGGCCGAAGGTCGGTCAGCCCGGGCTTCCGATCCAGAAGCCGGCTCTCAACGAGCACGAGGACGGTACCGGCGCCCCTTCCCTTCTCTCCGGCGAGGCGCTTCAAGGTGCGAATCTCCGGCGTGCCGTCCTGATCGCGGTCGAAGTTCTGAAAGGCCGCGGCAGCCTGGTCGACCTCCCGCTGGACGTCGATGAAGGCCGTGGCCCTCGCGTGGGCGAGCGCCGCGGTGAAGGTCGCGGAGATGATGATCGACAGCAGCCGTAAGCGCATAGGATTTCCTCAAGGCTATTTTGCAGTCTCGGCGAACCCGGAAGCCAAAGTGGTTTCGCCGTCTCGGCGATTCCGGAATCCGGCGGGACGCCGGAACCACTCTAGAGCAATTCCCCGGTCAGACCCCAGAGGTGGGCCTTTGTGGCCCGGACCGGGACGAGTCGACCGCGAAGGTCGGCCGGGCCGGGGAAGTGCATCATCTTGAACTCCCGGCTGAAGCCCTGGAGGAGGGCGGGGTTCTTCGGCGAAGGCCCCTCCACCAGCACCTCGAGCGTGCGGCCGACATACGATTCGTTGATCTCACAGGAGATCCGGTTCTGAAGCTCGGCCAGGCGCAACAGCCTGGCCTGCTTCAGCCCATAAGGCAGTTGATCCATATCCGCCGCCGGCGTTCCTGGCCGGGGCGAATAGATGAACATAAAGGCGCTGTCGAACCGAACTCGCTCGACGATGTCCAGGGTGGCCTCGAACTCCTCCTCCGTCTCGCCGGGAAAGCCTACGATGATGTCGGTCGAAATCGCGATTCCCGGCGTAGCGTTCCGCAGATCCTCGACGATCCTCAGGAAGCTCTCTACGGTGTAGAGC
>DATJYD010000613.1:0-2364 GCA_035499755.1 Fimbriimonadaceae bacterium | reverse complement strand
ACTCGTAGGTGAACTTCTGATCGTAGCTGCGGAGCTTGCGGGTGCCGATGACATCCTTGTTCTCACGCGAGGTCAGGCCCTTGCCGACGCCCACGTAGAGCTTCCCGTCGGCGGAGCAGCAAAGGGCGCTCGGATACCAGCCGGTTGGAATGAACCCGGTCACCCTGGGTCGGGATGGGTTCGCGACGTCTACGCAGGCGACGCAGTTGGCGTCGGCATCGGCGACGTAAAGGGTCTTGTCGTCGGGGCTCAAGGCGAGGGCGTCGGGAGTGGATCCGAGGAGGTTGCGCGGATTCGGGGAAACGAAGACCGTGCTCGAGACTTTGCCGTCTCGAACCACCGTCACGGTGTCGGAGCCGCCGTTGGCGACGTAGAGCGTCCCGTCCTTGGCGTAGGCGAGGCTATTGGGATGGCTGCCGGCTTTGACGGTCGCAAGCGGCTTGAGATCGGTGGCGTTGAGGAAAGTGACGGTTCCCGCGCCCCACTCCGCGACGGCGAGCGAGTCGCCCTTCGGGGAAACGGCAAGCGCGCAGGGCCGGTAGCCGACGGCCTGACTCGCCGTCACGTCGCCGGATGTGGGATCGATCTTCAGAATCTGGTCGTGATTAAGGTCCGAGGCGGCGAGGCTGCCATCGGGCAGCTTGACGACGCTGCCGTACCAGGCCTTCTTCTCGGTCTTGCCGAACTTGGTCGCGGCCCCGGCGGCGAGGTCGACAACCTCGAGGCCCTCGTCGGCGGCGGAGATCGCGACGTGGCCGGCATCGATCGAAGCGAGGCCGGACGTGCACTTGGTCATCGTCACCATTCCGTCGACGTTTTGCGATGCGAGGTCGATCGTCGTGAGGCCGTGGTTGTGGTAGCCGCCGGTCACGACCATCAGCTTCTTGCCGTCGTCGGAGAGCGTCATCCGGAGCGGCATATCGCCCGCGAGCGGGATTTGCCGGCCGACCGGGCTGATCCGCATACCGCTCGGCAGGAAGATCGCTCCCGCGGGCAGTTTCGAGTTCGGCCAGACGGCGGTTCGATGGATCCATATCGCGGTTCCGATCGAACACGCGGCGACGAGGCTTGCGGCGGATACGGCGGCCAACTTGACGTTCATGCCCCGATCTTATCCTCTCCGCGAGGCGGCGGCAAGCGGGTTTCGACGGATCTTAATGGGCGCACCGGCTTCGGGAACATTTTCGGTAGAATTGGGATCTCCAATGTCGAACTTTCCGCGCGGAAGGAGCGTATGGTTCGAACAGGGTTCAGGAATCGCGCGTCTGCAATATCAGAGCAGCTATTGCTGTGCGTCGGTCTGGCACGGCAATTGCACTTAGTCTCCCGGGAAGACAGATCCGCTGTATCCTGCATTTGCTTGGGCGGCCCATCCGAATGAGCGCACATCCGCATCCGTCTGATCACGAAGAGGGGATACCGAGTTATCTCGGACGCTTGACGCAGGCTCCCTTGCTCACCGCGGAGGAAGAAGTTACGCTCACGCGCGCCATTCAGCGGGGAGACAAGCGCGCCAAGCAGCGCCTGATCGAGTCGAACATGCGGCTCGTGATCAATATCGCGAAGACTTATCGGAATCGTTCGATCCCGCTCGAAGACCTGATCCAGGAAGGCGCGATCGGGCTGATGCAGGCGGCGGAGCGATTCGACCCCGACAAGGGCTTTCGCTTTTCAACCTACGCCACCCACTGGATCAAGCAGGCGATCGGCCGCGCGATCGACAACAAGTCGAAGGCGATCCGGCTTCCCGCACACGTGTCGCAGTCCCTGCGCCGGGTCGAGAAAGAGAAGACTCGGCTCGCCCGGGAGCTTGGACAGGACCCCACTCCCGACCAATTGGCGTCCGCGATGGGGATCAGCGCCAAGAAGTTGCTCGCTTTGCTCCAATCCTCGCAGGATCTCCTTTCCCTCGACATGACGGTGGGCGACACCGGCGGCATGACGCTCGGCGGGCTGATCCGCGACACCGCCAACGGCGATCCCGAGTCGATGATGCTCAGCCAGGAAATGGTGCGAGAGCTTCAGCGCATCATCATGGAGCTGAACGAGCGGGAGCAGCGGGTAATGCGTCTGCGATTCCGGCTGGATGGGACGGAGCCACCCCAGCAGGACGAGATCGCGAAGGAGATGAAGCTGTCACGCGAGCGGATAAGACAGATCGAAGTTCAGGCGATCAAGAAGCTTCGCGCGCTTGCCCAGAGACGGCGGCTGCGCGACATGCTTTCGCGGTGAGCCGGCCAGTCGGGGAACGAACCACCGCATTCCGCTGAAGCCGTCGCAGGCGCCATGAGAGTCGCCGATCTCAGTGGCCCGCGTTCGCCTTCTCCATCTGCTGTTTCATGAGCTTCTTCGGGAAAGCGAAAC
>DATJYD010000612.1:0-4079 GCA_035499755.1 Fimbriimonadaceae bacterium | reverse complement strand
CCAGGTGTAGTATCCGAACAGCCGCTCGCTTTTGTTGCCGGTACCGACCGGCAGGCCGCCGACGTTCGCGCTCTGGTCGAACAGGACGATCATTCTCGCCCGGGCGCAGATATTCCCCAGTCTCGCCGGCGAAACCTCACCGACGACCCCCGCATATCCGTCGACCATCGCGGTGATGTCGATCGTCTCGCCGCCGATTCCGAGAGCGTCGATCACCAATTGCGCATCGTCAAGGCTCTCCTGGGAGGAGATCTTGTAGGGCATGCGATAAGCGAAGACGTTCTCCGGTCCAAAGGCACGCGCGCAGAGATACGCCACGACCGCCGAATCGACCCCTCCCGAAAGCCCGAGGACGACTTTGCGCATGTGCCGGCGCGTCTCGCATTCGTACTTCAGAAACTTGACGAGCCAATCGGCCACGCCCACCGCATCCAAACGCAGGATGTCGTCGGAGAGAGGATCGTTAAGCCGTTCCCGGATGGTCCGCAGCATTGCCGAAAAGGTTACCGGACCTCCGCGGGAGGGCCGAACGTCTGGGCCGCCATCTGCTCGTAGGCGATCTCAGCCAGCCGCTCCAGGTTCACGCAATCCTCGCGATTGTAGGCGATCAGGCGCTCGCGCGCCGCCTCGTCGCCGAGCCCGACGAACCTCCGCCACATGACGATCGCGTCGAATCCGGTCAGGCCGTCGAGTTCCTCAGGACGCTGGATTCCCAGTTCGCGCTCGATGCGCTTCAGGCCACCGCGAAACCCGAGCTTGCCGAGAAGCGGATGGAGATCGATGTGGATCTGATCTAGCGTGAGACCGCGAAATCGCTTGAGCAGCAGGGGAAGATCGAAATTGCCGCCGCAAAACGAGACGATCATGGATGTGCGGGAGATGGCGTCGCGAAAGCTCTCGAGGCTCTCGCCTTTGAGAAAGCAGGTGAACTCATGGCCATCGTAGAGCCCGATGGCGGTGACGTCCGACCCGTCGGTCTCGATGTCCAGGTAAACGCAGGCGTCGCGGAAGTCCGGGTAGGCCCGCCAGGCTTCCTTCAGGCCGAGATGCTTGGCGAAGAACTGATGATGCCTCTCTTTCAGCGCCTCTTCCGACGTTTCGAGAAAGGCCCTCACCTCCGCGCGATCCGCCCGCCCGGTCGAGAACCGGTTCCCAGCTTCGAGGTAACAGCCCCAATCCGCGCAGCCCTGCCGCCAGAGCGATCTCTCCGTGGTCCGCCCGATGCCCGGGACGTGGACGAAGGTTCTCCGCAGCAACGAAGCTAGCGGTGGCCCTTCTGCTGCTGCTTCTTCATCGCTTCGAATTCTTCGCGAGTGATCGCGGGAACCGGGCCAATCTGCAGCTTGGGCACTTGTACCGTGATCATCTGAACCTGCAGTGGATTCTTGACCCCGTCGTCGAACCAATAATTCCCTGTGTTCTGGTTCTTGTCGAATTCGGCGGTTACCCGAATCAGAGCCGACCCCTTGAAGTTGAAATCGAGATCGGTGCCGAACCATTGGCAGGCTCGGAACTGGCCGATGATGACCATCTTGCCGCGACCGAAGAAGACCTGCTTGCCGTGTTCTTTGTCATCGTATTCCTCGCGGACGTTTCCCGTGACCGTCATCTTGCTTCCCGGAATCAGCCCGCTTACGAGCACAGTTCCCGCGAAGGTGAATTCGAGCCGGCCGTTCGGCAGGTCGGCTCCCTTGCGAACCAGTTTGAAGCTCCCGATCTTCGTCTGCATGTGCAAATCGTCGTTCGGAGCAGGAGGAGGAAGGCCCTTGGCGATGCGGACGGGTTCGATCGGCTTCGGCTTGATCGGAATAGGGTGGACTTGGCCTATTTGGGCGGAGGCTAAACTCCCAAGCACGAGAAGGCCGGCAACCGGGGCGCACGCGCGAAACATCATGGCTAGTGTATCCGAACGCCGCTGGGGCGGGCGGCAGTTCCCAGCCCCGCAGTTCTCGTTCCACGGCCCCTGGCAAGGCTGCCAGACTTTGCAATACCCTCGCATCTCAGCGGGTGCGAAGAACGCTCGAATCGGCCAAATACTCCTCTGGCGAGTATGTACACAGCGGTTGTTCTGATCTTGGCGGCGGCATCGATTGTGGGGGCTTGGGGGCTCTACAAGGAAGCCGTGCGCGACTCACGAAGAACCCGCTAATCTCCTCCTGACGAGGAAGCACGGAAGACGCCGGGTGGCGCAGAAAGTAACTGCGCCGTCCGGCGATCTCCGACTTTCCCCCTTAGCCGCCTTTCTTGATCATCGTTCCCGGGCTGACGCCTTTGTTTCTCAGCTCGACCGGGACATCGGGATCGGACTTGTTCTCGTTTTGCTTGAACTTCGTCGTCACGTTGTTAATGTCGCCTTGGGTTGCAGGCCCGGTCGCAACCGTGCTGCAACCTCCGGCGAACAGCGCCGCGAATGCGAGCGCCACCCACGCCAGAAGGGGTATTGCTTTCATCTCAGTTATCCGTCCACTCGTACCGGTTCATATCGAGGATATGGCCGGCCCATCCCGCCTTCACGTCGCAGCCGACCGCGACTTGGGTGATGTCCTGGACATGGACGTGACCGTCTACGAAGGCAACGATCGTGCGAGTCCCATGCCAAGGCCACACGCCGCCGAACACGTTCCACGCCAGCGGCGACTGAGGATTCCAGGCTCCGAACCAATACCACCCGATGTAGCTGGAGTTCCAGCCGGGTCGCTGGTCCTTGTTATTCACGTCAAAGACGCAGGGCGCGTCTACCCCGTAGTTGCCACCCCCGAACGGCGTGCCGTCGGCACGCCGGTCCCAGATCGAGCTGATCGCGAGAATCGTGTTGGCCGGATGCCCGACCGCGGTCTGGGAAATGGCGGTGATGACGAGATTGCCGCCTCCATCCAGGTAGACCGGGTTGATGAAATCGTAGTTGATTCCCCAATCAGCGGTCATCCCGAGGTTGAAGTCATGTTGGGCCTGCCAGAGGTTGGCCGGCACTAGGTTGGGATCTTCGAGGCCGTCGCATCCCGCCGCCTGGCCGGGGCACTCATGGTCCCTCACGCCGGCGGGATCCATCGGGTCGAAGAGCACGCCTTCATTCTTGATGTAGGGCTTGAGAAGATACTGGGAGTTAGCATCGGGGACGCCGGGCCAGATCTTTTGGTTCTCGTTATAGGCCGAGATCGGGAAGGCGTCGTCCGAATCGTTCGAGTAGATGATGTCGGCCAGAGCCATCTGCTTGGAATTCGAGATGGCGCTGGTTTGCTTCGCGGCGGCTTTCGCCTGGGCGAAGACCGGGAAGAGAATAGCCGCAAGAATCGCGATGATAGCGATAACGACCAGAAGCTCGATGAGCGTGAACGCTCTACGGCTAACAGACATGTTGACCTCCACAACGCGAACGCGCCGAAGGTCGAAGCAATCTGCAAATCCAGAAAGCGAGGGCCATCAGCGCTCGCAATTAGTCACAGACATTGTATGACGGATGCAGCCGGTATGCAAGGGATTTTACAAAGGGAGCCAAGGGTTGGAGGGGTTGGCCCGGTTGGACTCATTGGATGGCTCCCACGATCCTTCAACTGTCCGCCCACCTCACTCCTCATCACCTGATCCCTAGGCCCCCCGAAACCTGGCGAAGCGCGAGTTTGTATACTCTAGCGATTAAGCACCGAGAGAATCAGCTATGAGCGTTTGGGACAAGATCAAAGGCGAATTCATCGACATCGTCCAGTGGACGGACGACACCCAGAACACGATGGTCTACCGCTTCGAGCGGTACGGCAACCAGATCAAGAACGGAGCCCAGTTGACCGTGCGCGAGGGGCAGGTCGCGGTGTTCGTCAGCGAGGGCCAAATCGCCGACGTCTACACACCCGGCATGTACACGCTGACGACGGAGAACATGCCGATCCTTTCCACCCTCAAGGGCTGGAAGTACGGATTCAACTCGCCCTTCCTCGCCGAGGTGTACTTCGTGAACACCAAGCGGTTCACGGACCTGAAATGGGGCACGATGAATCCGATCATGATGCGCGACACCGACTTCGGCATCGTGCGCGTGCGGGCGTTCGGAACCTACGTCATCCAGGTCAAGGACGCGGCGGAGT
>DATJYD010000611.1:0-3206 GCA_035499755.1 Fimbriimonadaceae bacterium | reverse complement strand
AGGCGTCCGCGCCGGTCTCGGCGGAATCGGATTGGACGACGCGCGTGCTGGTCGGTCATCTCAAGCCTGCGCGCGTCTACTGGTACCGCTTCACCGATCAAGAGGGGAACGGTAGCCGCGTGGGCCGGACGATCACCGCGCCGCCGGCGAACGATCCGCGGCCGGTCAATTTCGCCTTTGTCAGCTGCCAGGACGTTAACGAAGGCAAACTCAATGCGTATCGCCGGATGATCTTTGAGGACGAGCGCGCGGCGCCCCCCAAACTGGGCAACAGCCCAGTGCTTGGCGATGACCAGCTCGGTTTCGTTCTCCACCTCGGTGATTTCATTTATGAGGTCGTCGAATATCCCGACGAGGTGTCGACGCGCTACGACCGTACGATCTACGACATCGGCCGGATTCCCGATGGCGGCCAAACCGCCAACTTCCATTACCCGCTCACGGTCGCCGGTTATCGCGCCGTCTACAAGGGCTACCTGGCCGATCCGGACCTGCAAGAAGCGCGAGCGCGTTGGCCGTTCGTCTGCATGTGGGACAATCACGAATTCTCCTGGCAGGGCCGGCAGAGCATCGTTCAGGCAGGGGGCCCTCCACGACCGGGCCAGACCGTCAAGGTCGCCGCCAACCAGGCATGGTTCGAATATATTCCCGCGCGCGTGAAGGCGCCGAGCGGATCGCTCGACACGTTCGGCGAGGTGGCAGTGAAAAATGTGCCAATAGAAAAGTGGGACGATAGCGGCCTCGGGATGGAACCGAACAATCTGAAGGCCATCAACAGCCTGATCGGCTATCGAACGTTTCACTACGGCCGGCACCTGGATCTCATCCTCACCGATCAGCACAGCTTCCGCGGCGACGACCCGACCGATGCGGCGGGCGTTGACAAGATTTACGATCCGAGTTTCAACGGGATGTTTTCCGAACCGGCATGGATCGCGCTCGATGCCGGCCGCACGTTCAACGGCGGCAAACCGCCCGCCGAACTCACCTTCGGCGACAAAAGCATTCCGAATCCGCGAAAGGATTCTTCGCCGGGCACGATCCTTGGGACCACTCAGAAGGAGTGGTTCCTGGACCAGCTCCGCCGATCCACGGCAACCTGGAAGATCTGGGGCAATTCGGAGGGGGCCCTCGATTCGCGGGCCGACCCGCAGAACCTACCCGATGGACTGACCAAGCAGAAGTGGCCGGCCGACACCTTCGCGTCGATGGGCAGCGGCGATTATGGCACCGCCTACCACGAGCGTGGCGAAATCTATGACCTCGTCCGCGATTCGAAAATCACCGGCTTCGCGATCGTGTCGGGCGACCGTCACAGCTTTTGGGCCGGCTATGCTGCTTCCCGATTGCCACCCGCAAAATTCGAGCCGGTTGGGATCAGTTTCGTCGGCGCCTCGCTCGCGAGTCCTGGGCCGATGGAGGCTCTTGAGCACAATCTTCGCAAGGATCATCCGCTGCGTTCGCTGTTCCTGGCCGATCGGCCCCCGGGTGATCAAACAGAGCGTAAGCCCGAATGGACTTACAACATGCTCCTCAAGCACGGTGTCCGCTCGTGCCTCGAATATGCCAAGAGTTTCGACCTGAAGCGCGCGCATGCCGTTTCCAATCCGGAACTTGCCCCGCACCTTGAGTTCGTGGATTTGGGCGGTCACGGCTATGCGACGGTGCGCCTCACCGGTGATGAAATGCGGACCGAGTTCGTTTGCCTTCCACGTCCGATCACGCGTAGCGATCGAGCCGATGGCGGCCCTCTTCGCTACCGCGTAGTCCACACGGCATCGCTCTGGAAACCGGGCGAGCGGCCAGTGCTGCGCCAGCAAGTCATTGAGGGCGATCCCGGACTTTCAATCTGAGATTGCTCGAGCCCTGCACGCTCCTCGGGACCCGTCAAAAGAACATGGTCACTGAGCCGCGACGTACCGAGCCGCGACTTACTGAGCCGCGACTTACTGAGCCGCGACCGCAAGGGAGCGTTTGCCACGGCATCTTTCAACAACGTACTGAGCCGCGACCGCAAGGGAGCGGTTCGCCATTTGCCCACTGAGCTAGCCTACGGTTTGACTGCTTCGAGTCCCGCATGGCGCGTTTCAGCGCATCGTCTTTCGTCGCGATGGGAAGCTTGAGCCGGAGAGCAAGCTCGAGGTAGGCAGCGTCGTAAACCGTTAGTTGATGCTTGAGCGCCAAGTCGGGTAGCTGCATCACCCGGGCCGGGTCAGGCTGATCCACAGCGATCGGCAAAGTCCGCAGGCTGCAGAGAATCGTATCGATTTCCCCCTGACCGACCCGCTTGCGCCGGTATGCCATTACCAGCCCGTTAGTGACTTCGTAGGTCGAGAGAAAAGGAACCTCGTTCGTGTTCAGCCCTGCCAGAACATTCAGGTTGTAGGTCCTGTCATCCTCGTCCTTTAAATACCAGCCGAGGGCCACCGAGGCATCGACGACCCACTGGCTCACAGTCGATGGCCTTCGTGAATCAGTTCCTTAATTGAAATGCCGTCGAGGGGAATCGCCCTTTCACAAGCAAACGCCAAAGCCTCCGCTACTGCCTTACGGCGCTGCTCGGAGTCGACCTGATGCGTTAGGTGCTTCTCGCGCCACGACTGAATCCCTTCGACGATGATCTCGTCAACGGTCTGAAAGTGACCGTTCTGGATCTCATTACGAACCATCTGCTCGGTCTCGGATTTGACGTTGATTGTCATCGGCTTCAACTTTTCTCCACCCTAATCAGCGCCCCGGGAAAGTCCAGCACCTCGGCCACTACCATACGGTCCCCGCCCTTCGGAAGATAGTAGGCGACATGATAGTCCAGCATCCCTTTCACCATATCGGGTTAGCGGGGATCGACCTGAGATCATGCAGGCAGAGCAGCAGCATGGATGGCAACGGATGTGCGCGACCCCATCAAGACGCAGCCTCAATACGTCGAGGGCGCCAAAACGTTCCGTCCCGCCGTCGAGATGAGAGAGATTTTGTTTCGGCCAGCCCCCGCAATAGACCGAGCAGTACGCCGCCCGCGACCTGTTCCTTCTGTACAGACAAGCCGACTTGCCGTTCCTCATCCCGGGCGGCAGATCGCTTCCGAGAGGCCAGGAACCAGGTGCCGTCAGTCTCCGCGGATCTGTACGACCCCGGGTAGACGTGGTTCTCCAAGACACTGCCGAAGGCGAAAAACGTTCGCAGCGCGTGCGGTGAATTAATGAGTT
>DATJYD010000610.1:0-6929 GCA_035499755.1 Fimbriimonadaceae bacterium | reverse complement strand
CGCAGCGTAATGTGCTCCTACAATGCGGTCAACGGCGTGCCTTGCGCCTCCGACCATTGGCTCCTCACCGACGTCCTGCGCGGGGAGTGGGGATTCCAGGGTTACGTCGTGAGCGACTGGGGCGCGGCCAACAACGTCTGGGAGCGCTTCCATGTCGTAAACAACGAAGAGGAGTGCGCGGCAGCGCTGCTGAACGCGGGGATGGACGCGGAGCATCCCGGCGTTTACATCTACGGCAAGGGGCTGGAAGACGCGGTCAAGCATGGATTGATCTCGAAGAAGACCCTCGACACCGCAGTCTCGCGGGTCCTTCGGGTCAAGTTCGAGATCGGGCTCTTCGACGATCCCTTCGTCGATCCCGCCAAGGCGGCGGCAATGGCGACCGATCCGACCCACACCGACCTCGCACGCGAGACCTCGGAGCGGTCGATGGTGCTGCTCAAGAACGACAACCATACGCTTCCGCTCTCTTCGTCCCTGCAGAAGATCGCGGTCTTTGGCGACCTCGCCAACGAACCGGTGCCTCTCGGCGGTTACAGCGGAACCGGCAATCAGGCCGAGCGCAAGAGCATCCTCCAGGGCCTGAAGGATCACTCGCCGAACGTGAACTTCGACTTCGTGCCGGGCTGCTCGGTCGGAGGCGGGGTGGCTCTGCCGGCGGTTCCTTCCGACGCGCTCTCCACCGAGGACGGACAGCCCGGGCTGAAAGGCGAGTATTGGGACAATTTGACCTTCGCGGGCGATCCGAAGATCGTTCGCACCGACTCCCAGATCGATTTCGACTGGGACAGCAAATCTCCCGCCGACAACTTCCCGCGTGAGAAGTTCACGGTGCGCTGGACCGGCTACATCACGCCGCCCGAGTCCGGCGAATACCAGATTGCGGGCACGGCCGACGACGGCATCCGGATCATCGTGAACGGCCGCACGATCGCCGAGGATTGGAGCGAGCATCCGGCCCAGACCTCGATCGGCACGGTGACGCTGACGAAGGGCGAGAAGACGCCGATCAAGATCGAGTACTTCCAGAACGCGGGGCAGGCCTCGGTCCGGCTCGGCTGGCATCGGAAGGGCGCGAACGACTCGTTCCTCAACCAGGTGCGGGATGCGGCGTCGGGCGCGGACGTTTCGGTCGTCTTCGCCGGCATCCGGGAAGGCGAAGGCCAGGATCGGGCGTATCTGAAGTTACCAGGCGACCAGGAGGACGTGATCAAGGCGGCGGCGGCTTCCGGCAAGCCGGTGATCGTCGTTCTCGTGGCAGGCGCGCCGGTGACGATGGAAGGCTGGGAGGAGGAGATTCCCGCGATCCTCGATGCCTGGTATCCGGGGCAGGAGGGCGCGGATGCGATCGCACGGATTCTCTTCGGCGACGCCAACCCGAGCGGCAAGCTGCCGATGACCTTCCCGCGAACGGTCGGGCAAAGCCCGAACTACTACAATCTGGAACCCTCGGGGCGCGGCTACGACTATGTCGACAGCACCGGCCAACCGCTCTTCCCGTTCGGGCATGGGCTCAGCTACACGACCTTCGAGTACAAGAACCTGAAGATCGCGCCGGCGGCGGCTTCGACTTCACCCTTGACCTCGCCCCTCTTCACCGTCTCGATCGACGTAACGAACGCCGGAGATCGTGCCGGGACCGAAGTCGTGCAGCTCTACACCCACCAGGAGGTGGCGAGCGTGATCCAGCCGCTCAAGCAACTCGAAGCCTTCAAGGCCGTCGAGCTTGCGCCGGGAGAGACGAAGACGATCACCTTCCCGCTTGGCTTCGACCAGCTTTCGATGTGGGATACGAACATGCGGAGGGTCGTGGAGAAGGCGAAGTTCGACGTGATGGTCGGCTCTTCGAGCTTCGACATCCGGCAGCGGGGGACGCTGACGGTGGAGAAGGCGATCTTGGGTCCGCAGCTCAAGGCGCGGATCGCGCGCTAGCCATTCGAACCGCGCAGTTCCAAGAGGGCTCCGGAGCCTTGTATCGTCACCGTCTATTTCGCGGGGGGGGGGGGTGGTGAGTGATGATACAAGTCTTCCCACCGAGCGAGCGGCGAGATCCCGTAGCGGCAAGGCTTGCCCTGCGAAGTTCTCGCCGCTCCTGCAGGCCAGGCGTCGGGGCGGAATCGTCGATTTCCAGCGCCGATGCCTACCCATGAGGCCGTTGCTTTGCATTGGGTCGCCTTCGATGGTTAGGAAAGGCGTCACCGCAACCGCTCGGACCCCGCTCTCGGTCGCCGATCACAACCTGGAAAGACGGCGGTTGGGGGTGCCTAACACCGCAAGGAGGCAACATGCAAAGAGACGCCCTCCTTGGGGTGATGTTGGAGCGCGATGAATTCGCGCGGAGGGAAAGCGCGGATGAATGCGCACGCCCATACGGACTTCGTCTAATATGGGCGAGCGGGAACCATGGGCAACAACATCGAAGGGAAGGTCGTCGTTATCACCGGTGCGAGCAGCGGGCTCGGGGAAGCGGCCGCGCGGCACCTCTCAGAGCAGGGCGCGAAGCTCGCTCTTGGCGCAAGGCGGCTCGAACGGCTGGAGATCCTGGCCAAGGAATTGGGGAGCACGGTCGCCCTCAAAACGGACGTGACCGACTCGGACCAGGTCAAGCGCCTCGTCGAATACGCGATCGAGAGCCATGGCCGGATCGACGTGCTCATCAACAACGCGGGCATCATGCCCCAGGCGCCGCTGGAACGGCTGCGCATCGACGAATGGGACCGGATGATCGACGTGAACATCAAGGGGGTGCTCTACGGCATTGCGGCGGCCCTCCCGCCCATGAAGGAGCAGAAGGGCGGGCACATCATCAACGTCTCCAGCGTGGCCGGGCACAAGGTACGGCCGAACGGAGTCGTCTACTCGGCGACCAAGCATGCAGTCCGCGTGATCACGGAGGGGCTGCGCCAAGAGGTCAAGCCGTTCAACATCCGCACCACGATCATCTCGCCCGGCGCGGTCGAATCGGAACTGCCGGACAGCACTTCGGAGCCCGATGTGGCGAGCGGGATCAAGCAGTTCTACCAGGCGCAGGCGATCCCCGCCGATTCCTTCGCCCGTGTCGTGGCGTTCGCGATCGGCCAGCCCGACGAGGTGGACATTAACGAGATTCTGTTTCGGCCGACCGTGCAGGATTATTGAGGTATCGAATCGGGGAGAACGGAAATGCAGATCACTCGAAACGGCATGCGATCGTTGGGACAGGGACCCGAGGCCTGGTTCACAGGCTCGGTTCGGATCGAACCACTGTTTGCGACCGCCTCGGGCGTCGCCGGCAACACGGTTACGTTCGAGCCGGGCGCCCGCACCGCGTGGCACACGCACCCGCTAGGGCAGACGCTGATCGTCATGTCCGGCGTGGGCTGGGCTCAACGCGAGGGCGGAGGGAAGGAGGAGATCCGAACGGGCGACGTCGTTTGGTTCGAGCCTGGCGAAAGGCACTGGCACGGCGCCTCGGCGAGCGAAGGAATGAGTCACATCGCGATCCAGCAGTCGCTGGACGGCAGGGCCGCCGACTGGTTGGAACATGTGAGCGACGCGGAGTATGGCGCGTAGTTAGCGCCGCGACACCATTTCCAAGCAGGTCCATCCGCTTCTTATGCGCCAGGTGTGGGACTGAGCTCCCGCCCACCCATTGAGGGTCAAGCCTGAACGGCTTGGGCCCCCAGGGTTGCTTGAAACTAGCCCGCTTCATACATCAAGGACGCAGGGCAAGCCCAGCCGCCACGGCGACTTGGACTCGTCCAGCTAGGGGTGAAGCGTTCTACTAGAAACGGCCGGCCATATCGGATTCGCCGACCGGCGCGCGGCCTTCGCGCGATTCGTGCACGGAGCGGCTTAGGGAACTGCCGGTATCGCTCGACCAGCGAGGCGTCGGCTCGTACTTGCGGGTGCTGTAATCACCGTAGACGAGGAACATCAAGGAGAAGCCGAAGAAGCCGGCGAAGGCCCACATCTTGGTTAGCCTCGTCGCGAACCGGGTGCCCATGAAGAAGTTGAGGACGAGCGTTGCCTTCGCGGTCGCGATCGCCATCGCGATGACGTTGTTGATCATCGTGCCGGGCAGAGTAGTCAGCCCAAAGATGCTGACGTCTCGGAAAGGAATCAGAGCGAGATACACGGTCGCGCACATCAGGACGATCAAGCCGATGACGGTCCGGACATACATTTTGACCGGGTGCACGTGGAAGGTGTGCTCTTGGACCGCTGCCGGTCCGGATCGATGATGGAGTTGTCCGTGGGCCATGGGTTTTTGGTTTCTTGGGTCTGTGGTCTTGCGTCTCTCGCTTTTACCGAGGGATCAGATAGAAGAGGGGGAAGAGGAAGATCCAGACGAGATCGACGAAGTGCCAGTAGAGGCCGACCATTTCGGTCGGGACGTAGTCTTCGGTGACCGACTTCGCGCCCTTCTTCCACAGCACCACGAGGGCGGTGAGAATGCCGATTCCCGCCAGAACGTGGATGCCGTGGAGACCGGTCATCGCGAAGTAGAGGCAGTAGAACAGCTCGGCGGGATGCGGATTGGCGCCGTGCAGGTGCGCGAGCTCGGGGTTGAAATTCGCGCCCGGAACGAGCTTGTGCGTCCATTTGGGAGGCCATTCCTGAGAGAGCTTGATGACGAGGAAGATGGACGCGAAGACGATCGTCGAGCCGAGGTACTTGAGAACATCCTTCTTGACCCGGAGTTGGGCGGCGCGCACCGCGAGAACCATCGTGAAGGAGCTGAGGAGAAGAATCGTCGTGTTCAGGGCTCCCCAAAGGGGAAACTCCTGATAACCGAGAGCCTTCACGATCGGCCCGACGATCGGGCTGTCCGGAGTTTGGCTCAGTTCGAGATGGGCGCCGTAAAAGTCGAACTGGTAGTTCCACCGGTAGATCGTGTACATCAGGAACAGCGCCCCGAAGAACATGATCTCGGTGACGAGGAAACACCACATCCCGACGATGTAGGACTCGTTCTGCTGGTCGATATTCTCGTATTGGTGATGGACGTGCACCACCATTTCGGATTCGTGGGAATCGTGCGCGAGCGTAGCCATGTCTATTCGTGCTCCCTTGCAGGCTCGATGGAGTCGGCCTGGGGCTGAGCGATCTTGGACGGGTTGTCGGAAGGCATCCCCGGATAAGCCTCATCCTCGTCGAGGGGCGGTTCCGGTTTGCCATCCAGCCTCTCGTAGTCGTAGACCTCGTCGGTGACGATGGGGGTCACGAGGAAGTTGGTGGTGGGCGGCGGCGAGGGGATCGTCCACTCGAGGCCGTGAGCCTGCCACGGGTCCGGGCCGGCCTTTCGCTTCTTGTAAATCGAGGCGATCAGATAGAAGGCGGGGGCGATCATTCCGACCGCGAGCGCGGAGGCGCCGGCCGACGACATGATGTGGTAGGCCGTGAACTCGGGCGCGCTGTAGTAGTAGTGGTAGCGGCGGGGCATTCCCAGGTAGCCGAGGATGAACTGGGGGAAGAAGGTCAGGTTAAAGCCGATGAAGACGAGCATCGCCGTGAACTTGCCCCAGGTGTCGTTGTACATGTAGCCGGTCATCTTGGGCCACCAGAAGTGGAGGGCGCCCAAGAAGCCCATGATCGTGCCGCCCACCATGACGTAGTGGAAGTGGGCGACCACGAAGTAGGTCGCGGTCAGATGGACGTCGGTACCGAGACAGCCCAGGAAGAGGCCCGTAAGGCCGCCGACCGTGAAGAGGCCGAGGAAGCCGAGGGCGTAGATCATCGGCGTCTGGAGCCGGATCGTGCCCTTGTACATCGTGGCCGTCCAGTTGAAGATCTTGACCGCCGACGGCACCGCGACGAGGAACGAAACCAAGGAGAAGACGACGCCCTGGTACATCGACTGGCTCGAAACGAACATGTGGTGTCCCCACACGAGGAATCCGAGCGCGGCGATGGCCAAGGAAGAGAAGGCGACGAAGTGGTAGCCGAAGACCCGCTTGCGGCTGAAGGCCGCCATCAGTTCGGAGATGACCCCGAACGCAGGCAGGATCATGATGTAGACGGCGGGGTGGCTGTAGAACCAGAACATGTGCTGGAACAGCACCGGATCGCCGCCAAGCTCGGGCGAGAACACACCCAGGTGCAGCGTGCGCTCCGCGAACACGAGGAGGAGGGTGATCGCGATGACGGGCGTGCCGAGCAGCATGACGACCGACACCGCATACATCGACCACACGAAGAGGGGAAGACGGAACCAGGTCATGCCCGGCGCGCGCATCTTGTGGACGGTCACTATGAAGTTCAGGCCGGTCATGATCGAGGCGAATCCCGCGAAGAAGATGCCGATGATGACGACGCTGACCTGGGTGTTCGAATAGAGCGAGGAGTACGGCGTGTAGAAGGTCCAGCCGGTGTCGACGCCGCCCGTGATGAGGCCGGTCATGACGAGAATCGCCCCGATCATGAACACATACCAGCTCATGAGGTTCATTCGCGGGAATGCGAGATCGCGGGCGCCGATCATGATCGGCATCAAGAAGTTCCCGAATACGGCGGGTATCGCCGGAACCAGGAACAGGAAGATCATCACGATGCCGTGAGCGGAGAAGATCTTGTTGTAGGTTTCGCTCTCGAGGAAGACTCCGCTCGGGGACGTCAGTTCGAGGCGGATCATCGCCGCAAAGGTCCCGCCGATCATAAAGAAGAACGAGACCGAGAATAGATACAGAATCGCGATCCGCTTGTGATCGCCGGTCAGCAGCCACGAACGGACGGTGTGTTCCGCGTTGAGATAGTTCTTCTCCTCGGGGCCATCCGAGGCGTGCATCCGGCCTGCTTCAATTGCTCCTGCCGTCATGGGTTATTTTCCTTCCGAAACTTCCTGGCCGAGGGCCTCGTTGGTAATGTGCTTTCGAGTCGAGTTCTCCCGAGAGCCGATCGAGCCGTCGGCGGTGACGTCCGGGGTCGTTTGGATCGTGTTGCCGTTCATC
>DATJYD010000609.1:0-5181 GCA_035499755.1 Fimbriimonadaceae bacterium | reverse complement strand
GTTCACCCGGGACTCGTCGACCGAGGAGATCCTCGGATGGGCAACCGCCCAATTAAAGGACTTGTCCGCCGACCCAAATCGAAACTCCTGATTCCGACCTGAAACCCGGTGCCGAACTCCAAACGCCGAACGCCGCTCCATCTCCCGTTGAGAGCCTTCTCATGAGAACTGGCTAGGAGGCCTTTGCCTAGCATCGGGCTGCCTCCGGTGATTTGGAAAAGCTTTAGGGGCAAACCCTCGAAGTCGCAACCTGGAAGAAGGGGTGGTGAGCCGTCTTTCCCCAAACCCAAGAACGAGTGACTGATCGCATCTCCAGCGTCTGCACGCAAGGCTGCAGAGCACTTTTCGACTTCTTGCTCCTCGGAACTTCAACACCGGGCTTGTATTGGGAGCGGCAAGAAAGTCGAAAAGCGTAGGCCTTGCGTGCAGACGCTGGAGATGCTTGGAGACGGCGTTCTTGGGTTCGGGGAAAGACGACGGTTGGGTTGGGCCCAACATGACTGGAAGGAAAGGAGCCAAGAGACGCCCTCCTGGCCACAATCACCCATCACAGGCGAGCAGATCGCGTCATCCTGAGCGGAGAACCGAGCCGGGCGAGGCTCGAAGCGAAGGACCTCGGATATCAACCCCATAGCCGGCGCCTCTCCCTAATGATCCAGGCTAGAGGCTAGACTCGATACGGTTTAGTTTGGGCCGCCGGCCGTCGAATCGGCTCCGGCTCCGAGGCGGTGGATCTCGGTGGATTCGGTGGTTCGGTCTCCTTAAGTAAACAGCACTGAAGCTAGACTTCAGAACCCCAGCCCAGGACCCGGCCTGGTGGCAAGTCCGATCTGTTCGAGTCCGCCGTGGCGACCGTTGTACCAGAGCAGCCAGCGCTTCGCCTTCGCGTCGTAGGCCGCGAAGGGCTTATAGCAGGCGTCGGCATCCCAGCCGTCGACGGTCGGGCCGATGATCGGGTTGGACGGCAGCCGTTCCCAATGCGAGATGCCGTCCCGCGAGCGGGCGATCCCGATCTGGGCGTGATCGATGTCGCGGAAGCCGATGTAGAACATGTAGTGCCAGCCCTGCCATTCCAGGACCTGGCAGGCGGTTACCTTGTATTGCTCCCAACGGTTCGCGGGGTCGGCCTGAAAGATCGGGCCGTCATGCTTCGTCCAATGGACTCCGTCGGGGCTTGTGGCATAGCCGATCGCGTCCGGCTCGTACTGCTCGCCGCCTGAATACCACATCCGGAACCCGTGGGCCTTCTCGTCCCACAGCACGCTCGGGCACATGACCGCAACTTTCTCCCAAGGCTGGTCGGGCTTCAAGACGGGTTGGGCCAGGCGCTGCCAGTGGAGGCCGTCGGGGCTCGTCGCGTAACCGATCTCAGAGCCGCCGTGAGCCTGACCCGTGTACCACATGCGGTATTCCCCGCCGGCTTTGACCACCGATGGGCGGTTGGTGTCGTCCTCCCAGCCGGTCGAGACGGGTCCGAGCACGATTCTCGGCGTAGCGTCGGCATCCTGCCGATGAGTAGCAGGGCCATCTTGTCCCTGCCAAGGCTCGCCCCAGCGAACGCCATCGGCGCTCTCGGCGACGGCGATGCTCGCTTTGGGCCGCCATGAGAAATACATGCGGTACTTGCCGGTCTCGGGCAACACGCAGACGTCGAAGCAAGTTCCCAGGGAGTCGCCGAGCACTGGCCCTCCCGCGAACTTCTCCCATCTCACGGGGGGCTTGGCTTTCGGCAAGGGCGGCAGCATCGCCGTCAACTCGCCGAGGTCGACCCGATGGGCCGCGGGCTTGCCGTTCACGAACAGGATCAGTCCCACACCGTGCCCGTAATGCCTCCCGTCCCGATCCCAGAGGACCGTAACCGACTGGCCGTGATAGGGAAGCGCATCTAGACAGAACCAGTCCCACGCCCCGGCCGGGAGCAGCGGCTTGACCACCAGCTTGTCGTCCTCCCGCGGCCGGATGCCGACCAGGCCGGTGATCACGAGGTCGGCGAAACCGGAGTGGTTGTAGCAGACGCTGCGCGGCAAGTCGACGATCCATTTGCCGGTGTCGGCGTCGAGATCCTCCGCGATCCAGGGACGGCCGTTCTTCTGCTGCGAGCGCGAGTATTGGCCCAAGAGGTCGAAGTAGTTCTGCTTCGAGACGACGGTTTGCGAATAATCGTCCAGCAGATTCGCCATCGCGACCAGGGTTTGCGTCGTGGCGTAGGGCCAGGAGGGTCCATTCCACAGGCAGTCGTGGTTCTCGGGGTGCATGAAGCCGGTTGCGCGGCGCTCGACCGTCGTCGGCCCGAAGCGCGCCGCAAATCCCTCGGGGTCGAGGAGCTGTTTCCAGGCTGCCGCGTCGAAGCTCGGAGCGGGAAGATGGAAATACCAGGGCGTGAACCCGATCTCCTCCCGGATTCCGCAAGTCTGGAGGGTCGTCGGCGATACGGTTTCGAAGAATGCGTCCTTCGGGTTCCAAAGCCGGGTTTCGACGAGCCGCTGGATCTCGGCGGCTTTGGCCCGAAACTCCTTCGCGAGCGCTTTGTTGCCGCAGTCGCCGGCGATGGCGGCGATGGCCATCGCGTCGCCGTAGAGGTAGGAGTTGATGGAAGGTCGGCAGCCGCTCCCGCCGAGCGAATACTCCATTCCGTCCTGGCCGTCGTCCTGGGTGAACAGCCCGCTCGGGGTGCCATGCGTCTTCTCCCACGCCTGATAATTGGCCCCCAGGTTGGACAGAAGGTCGTTGGCGAGGCGGTCGTCGCCCGTCGCGAGGGTCACCGCGCGCACCGCGTCGGCCGCCCAGAAGCTGTAGTTCCGGGGCCGCGCCTCGGGCAACATCCAGAATCGCGCGTAGTCGTCCATGTACTGCGGATTTCGCAGCCACCGCCCCTCGTAGAGGTGATGCCCGGCCGCGCAGGGGATCGTGTTATAGATGCCCGCCCAAGGCACGGGCGGCAGGAATTCGGTGACCACCCAGCCGTCGGGGGTCTTGGTGAGGTGTTTGCGATAGCTCCACCAGCGGTAGTAGTAAGTTTCCTCGAGCTGCCGGTCGGGGCAGTCAAACCAGGGGATGTTCTGTTCGAGGAAGCTCCAGGCCTGATCGTTTCGGATCGATAGCTTCGTTCCGTCTTGATCCTCCCTGTTGAAGCGATCGATCAATGGCTTGTAGGAAGATGGAGACAGAACGGCGGATTTCATGGCGGCGGCCTCCAGGCCGTCGATCCCCGTCGGACCGGACAAGAACGGGCCGTTCAGGAGGGCGAGGGCGAGTGGGATCGGCAGCATCTCTCGGCTCTAGGGTAGCCGATTCGAGTATGAGTGCGATCCATCTCGAAACCGGGGGCAGACAGAGGACCGGGTTGCCTTGTCCGGCTCTATGGCCTGGGGCCCTCACGCTCTCTTGCCGCGGCGCCGATTATTTGCCCAACGTAAACGGCGGGTCCTGCAAGAGCCAGGACTCGAGGGCGGTGCCGATCTTCTTCAGGGAATCGGGCGAGCATTTGTCGACCGTGTCCTGCAGTGTGTGCCAGGGGGCGTAGTTGAAGTCGATCAGATCGATCGTCGGAATTCCGCCGTTGATCAGAACCAGGTGGTCGTCCTCGATCTCCTCTCCGACTTCGGCCGGGAAGGTCGAGCCTAGCCCGATGTCCTGAGCGTGCTTGTAGAACGCGGACTCCACGAGGCCGCTCCGGCCCCGCATGCTTCCCGGCTCCATCGGCACCCGCACGCCCTTATTGCCGATCATGTCGAGGAGGATTCCGTAATTCGGCCGAGGCGCTTCGAGGACCCGCATGAACTGCTTGACGCCGAGGTACATCTCCGCTGAATCGGGGCCGACGTCCTCGCCGTCCGTCATGAAGTACATGATGCCCAGATCCTTCGGCACTCGGCCCTTCATCGCCCGCGCCAGTTCCAACAGCACGGCGACTCCGGAGGCCCCGTCGTCGGCTCCGAGGATCGGCGTGTTCTGGTTGGCGGGATTGGGGTCCTGATCGGCCTCCGGCCGGCTGTCCCAATGGGCGAGGAGGACGACCCGAACCTTCGCGTCCTTCCAGTTCTGGGTTCCGATGAGATTGGCCATCTTGAGCTCTTTGCGGCCATGTCTCCAATAGTAGGAGAACTCCTGCGCGTCGGCCTCGTCGCACGACTTCTTCATTTCCGCGAGGATGTAATCCTCGCACTGCTTGTGGGCGCCGGTGTCGTCGGTGTTGGGAACGCGAGGGCCGTAGCTGCACTGCTTGACGAGGTCGGTCCAAGCCCGGTCGGCATTGAACTGGACTGACGGCTGAGCCTGGCCAAAGCCGAGCGAAGCTAGCCCACAGCCGACCAGCGCGGCGGCGACTCGGATGAATGCTTGCCTTTGAGCACACTTTCGACCGTGAGGTTCGGAAGGGTTTTGACGATCTTGGAGGTGTCCCATATCTTGAAGTAGCCCAAATCACCGCGGCCCAGCGGCTCCGGCATCGCAACCGAGTAGGTGCGCTTGTCGTCCAGCTTCAGCCCGCCGATGGTGACGTTTACGATTCGCCGGCCCGGCGCCGCGCTCTTGCTGAACGTCGCCTCGATGCCCGAAAGCTGCAAGAAGCCGTCGTTCGGTTCAGGATACAGCGAAACCGACCGCTCCAGAGCGTCCTTAACCTCCGCCCCCGACAAATCGACGACCACGATGGCATCTTTCGGATAGGTGAACATCGAAGCCAGGTTGTTCTTGTCGTACACCTTGTTGAGCAGTCCCGCCGCGATGAAAGCGCAGTCGGAGCCGGCCGCATCGCGCAAAGCATCCGCCGCAACCTGACAGGCCGCGCTCGCGCCAATCTGAGGCGAGTCTTGGCCCATGGCCGCAACTGCCGCGACAAGCAGCAGAAGCGAGAAGATGCAGCGAGTCATAACTTGCATATCGGTGCGAATCCGCTAATATAGACTCCCTTTCCCGGGCTTCGTTACGCCAACCGGGCCCACAAACCATAAGTCGCCGCCAAGCTATCGCGCGGCGGGGGGGGCTGGTCATTATTGGCTCGGCCTCGGAGACAGGGCAGGCCCGAAGGGCCGAGCGGGGCGCCACCCAGCCATGCCCTGGGGTCCTCAGAGCCTGAGTTTTCTTCCTCCCAAAGTGGGTGTCTATATAGGGAGGAAGAAAACTCAGCCCGTTTCTTGGTTTGGGCAGAGACGGCGGTTGGGTTGCCGAGAATCATTCAGG
>DATJYD010000608.1:0-12952 GCA_035499755.1 Fimbriimonadaceae bacterium | reverse complement strand
CGGCTTCGGAGTGAAGGGAGGCTACGATGCGGCGATCAAGCTCATCGACAACCTGCAGCTCTTCTCCTTGCTCGCGAACGTCGGCGACGCGAAATCGCTGGTGATCCACCCGGCGAGCACGACCCACCAGCAGCTCTCGCTCGACGAGCAGCTCAGCACGGGCGTGACGGCAGATTTCGTGCGGCTCAGCATTGGATTGGAGAGCATCGACGACATCGTTGCCGACCTCGACCAAGCCCTCCGGGCGTGACATCGGCTTCCCGCCGAAGAGCGGTTTGGGGCTTTCAGCCCCAACCCGCCGCGTCCTCCGGAGCGTAGAATCCGAACCGTGCGAGGTTCGAAGCGAGGGACTTCGGAATTCACCTCATAACGGGCAGACCGCGGGCGTTCCGAGTGCTTTGCCGGTAATCCGCGCTAGGCTGCCTGCTTCAACTTCGCGGCGCCGGCTTGAACAGCCACGCCGAACTTTTCAAGGCGCGCGACTACGAGGGCGCTTGCCTCCTCGATCTGTGCCAGGGCTTTCCTGGCCAACTCGTTATTCCCCGCTTCCATCGCGTCGACGGCTTGCGCGGCAAAGGCATGAACCGCGGCATGAGGCTCCTCGAGCGCCAGGAACTCCGGCAAGCTCCCGTAAGATCCGCGGCCGACGCCTTCGTACCAAGTGCCGAGCGCACATTGCTTGTGTGAGGCTAATTCGGATCGCGGGATGATCTTTCCCGTGTTGACCATCGCCTCGACACGCTTCACCCAGTTCCGATGAGCCTGCTTCCAGATCGGCAGTTTCGCCGCGATATCGGCGGCATCTCCGGTATTGAAGGCGTTGACCACTTTGAGAAGCTCGTCGGCGAGGCCGTTGAGATCTTGCGACAGCATGTCCTTCAAGCGTTTGATGGCCTCGCTGTGCTCGTTAAGGATAACCGTGACGTCCCGGACCGTCCCGGTGATCTCGAGCGTCCCCGCGCTCATCTCCTCAGCCCCGGCCGCCGCCTCCTGGCTAACCGAAGCGACGGAGGAGACCGAGTCTCCAAGGGCGGCCGCACTGGCTTCCATCGCCTGGATTTCGGAATTCGTGGTCTCGGCCGAATCGAGCACATGAGTGACGGCTTCGAGGATACGGTCGAACGCCTCCCTTGTCTCCGCCGTGGTCTCAGATCCTCGGCGGACCTCTCCTACGGCCTGCTCCATTGCGGAGACGGCCCGGTCGACGCCCATGTGCACGTCGGTGATGAGACCGGCAATTTGCTTGGTCGCGATAGCCGATCTCTCGGCGAGCTGCCGTACTTCGTCGGCAACCACCGCGAAGCCCCGGCCCTGCTCTCCCGCCCGCGCAGCCTCGATCGCCGCATTGAGGGCGAGAAGATTCGTCTGTGATGCGATCGCTTCGATCGTCTTAACGATGTCGCCGATCTCATCTTGGCGGCTGCCGAGGTCGAGGATCACAGTCCGCGCCTCGTCGACTTGGCTCTTGATGCTCTCCATCGTGTCCGCGGTCGTAGAAGCTTTGATGACGCCCTCGCGAGCGAAACCATGAAGCTCGTTCGAAGCGGAGAGCCCCTTGGCGCTGTCGCCTTTCACTCGATCCACGGCTCGACTGAGGTTCCTGACGTTGGCATCGGCATCGACGGCGTCGGCCGCCAATTGCTGGCCGCCGGCGGCAACCTGTTGCGACGCTTGGCTCATCTCTTCCACCGAACCACTGACCCCCTTCATCGCGGTGTCCACGCTGGTGACCGCCTCGGCAGCCCGACTGGCCTGATCCCCGATTCGGCCGGCGGTCAGCGTAATCCCGCGGGCCTTCTCGTCGACGGTCGACAGCGCGACCCGAAAACGCTCCTGGGCCTTAGTGAAAGCCTCTCCGCAGGTATAAAGATCCTCTCGGAGTTTCTTCAAACGACCGCTGGATTCGACGGATTCAATCGAGACCTTGACCCCCAAGTCCCCGGCCGAGAGCGCGGTCAAGCCCTTGACGAGGCTGCCCGCGTCGGCCTCGGCAGCGGCGAGTTCGTCGCCGGGTGCCCCAAGTTGGGAGCCGCCACGCGCAAAGCCTCGTTGGGCTGCGAAGACGCCGGCGAAACCGATAGCAGTCAAGCCCCAAAGCCACAAGTCCAACTTGACGTTGGCCCTTGCCGACGTGAAGTGAGCGGTTGCCGCGACCGAAACGAAGCTAACCAGGGCGATGATCAAGCTCGCCCAAGCTCGACGATGCCCGCTCCCCGGCATGGTGCCGTCATTTTTCGCTATCGCAATCTTCATCGAATTGCCTCCTGCCCCCCCGAGGGCATGTTCTTCATGTCGGATTGGGATCTTTCAGCCTGCCACTTATAGAATTGCGGTTAAGGGCGCAATTCATCCGGGTTTTGCGGCCGTTGGCGCAACAAGCCAGTACGGTACGCCCATCGATGCTCGGTGCCGTACCCATAACCGTGACACTGAGGTCCGGGTGCCCGCGACGATCAGTTGCGCGTTGCTTACTCTAGGCGAGCAGGACGCTCTACTGAGTCCTTGACGCCGGTCGGCGATGGGTAGCAAAGAGACTTGGACTGACCTCGCTGGTCATCCTGGCAGCTTCTTCTGCGGCCTGAAGAACGAAGGCGCAGAAGATGCGGGCTTTGGAAGGTGGTAGTCTCCGACCCGTGCGTTGGTCTCGATTCCTTCTCGCCCTTCTCTGCGTCTCGACCGTCACCCTGAGTTCCGCTGACGATCCTCTCCTCAGAGGCTTCCAAGATCCTCCTGCGACCGCCAAGCCGCAGACTTGGTGGCATTGGATCAACGGCAACATCAGCCAGGCCGGCATCACCGCCGATCTCGAAGCGATGAAGAAGATCGGCCTCGGAGGCGCTGAGATTTTCAACGTCGACGTCGGCATTCCGGCCGGCAAGACGCCCTTCATGTCGCCCCAATGGAATGCGGCCATCGCCCATGCGATCAGCGAGGGCAAGCGGCTGGGGCTCGAAATCTGCGTCCACAACTGCGCAGGTTGGTCGAGCAGCGGCGGTCCCTGGATCACTCCCGCCAACGCCATGCAGTTCCTCACCTGGTCCGAGACTCCCGTCCATGGCCCGAGCCACTTCGAGGACAAGTTGCCCCAGCCGAAGACGAAGGAGAACTACTACCGCGACATCGCGGTCTACGCGATCCGCAAGCCCGGCGACGATGCCTACCGGATCAAGGACATCCGCACCAAGGCCGGGTACGACCGCGGCGACCGGATCCTCCCCGACGACACCAAGATCGCCGCCGCCGATATCATCGCGCGGGACGACGTCCACCTGCTGCCGATGGCGGCCGACGGAAGCGTGAGCTGGGACGTGCCGGACGGCGACTGGATTCTGATCCGCATGGGCTACACCCCGACCGGCGAGGGCAACCACCCCGCGCCCGCTTCCGGATACGGGCTGGAAGTCGATAAGCTCAGCCGCTCGGCTCTCGATACCCATTGGGACGGCATGGTCGCGTCGGTCCTGAAGGACGCGGGCGCGGCCAGCAATCCCGGGCTCGACGACGTGCTCATCGACAGCTACGAAGTCGGGAGCCAGAACTGGACGCCGAAGTTCCGCGAGGAATTCCGGGCCCGGCGCGGCTACGATCCCCTTCCCTACCTGCCGGTCGTCACCGGACGGGTGATCGGCAGCCTGGAACAGAGCGAACGGTTCCTCTGGGATTTCCGGCGGACGATCTGCGACCTCTTTTCCGACAACTACTACGGCTACTTCGCCCAGCTCTGCCACGAGCATGGGCTCAAGTTTTCCGACGAGGGATACGGAAACGGCTCTTTCGACAATCTCGAAGTCTGCGGCGACGCGGATATCCCTATGGGCGAGTTTTGGGTCGGCGGAAGCGCCGTCGAGACCACCAAGCTCGCGGCTTCCGCCGGCCACATCTACGGCAAGCCGGTGATCGGGGCCGAGTCCTTCACCGCCGACACCCCGCACGGCCGATGGCTCTACGATCCCTATTCGCTCAAGGTTCTCGGCGACCGCGTCTTCTGCCTCGGGATCAACCGCTATATCTTCCACCGGTACGCCCACCAGCCTTGGCTCGACGTCGTTCCCGGGATGACGATGGGCCCGTGGGGCACTCACCTCGACCGCACCATGACCTGGTGGGATCAGGGCGCGGCTTGGATGAAGTACATCGCTCGCTGCCAGTACCTGCTCCAGTCCGGGCGGTTCGTCGCCGACGTCGCTGCCTACGAGGGCGAGGAGGGTCCGAACGACATGCCGATGCTCGGCGGAACGACGGTCCCCGCCGGATACGACTACGACGGCCTCGACGTAGCGAGCCTGATGAAGATGAAGGTCCAGAACGGACTCCTCGTCCTCCCGTCCGGCATGCGCTATCGCGTCCTCCTGCTGCCGAACGACACCTGGATGAGCCTCAAGGTCGCCAACAAGATCTCCGAGCTCGTCCACGCCGGCGCAACGGTCGTCGGTCCCAAGCCGATGCATTCGCCCAGCCTCGCAGAATACGGCTCGGGAGACGCGATGGTCGCGCGCATCGGTAACACGCTCTGGGGCAATGCCGACGGCAAGACCGTGAAGTTCCACCGCTTCGGCTCGGGCCTGGTTTTCCCGAATATCCCGCTGAGCGAGGTCCTCTCGACCCTTCGCCTCGGCCCGGACTGCAGCCAGGTTCGAGGCTGGGATCTCAATTGGATTCACCGCAAAGACGGACCCAAGGACGTCTACTTCGTCGCAAACCCCAAATACGTGCCGGGCACGTTCGAGCTGTCCTTCCGCACCACCGGCAGAGAGCCCGAGATCTGGAATCCCGTGACCGGCGTGGCGCGTCCCGCCGACATTTGGTTTACCAAGAACGGCCGGACGACGGTCGACCTTCGGCTGGAATCCGCCGGCTCGGTCTTCGTCATCTTCCGGAATCCGGCGAAAGGCGACCATCTCGTCGCGCTGAGCCACGGGACCACGGCCCGGCCCAAACCGATTGCGCCCAAGATCGAGATCGTCTCCGCGCGGTATGAGGCGAACGACGGCGCCGGTGGAACGGACGTGACCGCGAAAGTCAGGGCCATGGTCGCCCACGGTCAAACCACCCTCGAAGCGAACAACGGCAACTTCGGCGATCCGACCTATGACCACGTCAAGCACCTGAGCGTGACCTATCGGCTCAACGGCAAGGAGAGAACGGCCAGGGCGGAGGAGAACGAGGCCCTCGATCTCACCGGCGAAAAGGCGGGCTCCGACATGGCCAAACCCGATTACACGATCGCCGACGGCGTGCTGTACGCCTGGACGCCCGGGCGCTACTCCGCCGAGACGGCGCGAGGAAGACTCATCGCCGTGGATGCTCCCGCGCCGAAGACGATGACGATCGCGGGCGCGTGGAAGCTCTCCTTCCCGCCCAATCTCGGCGCGCCTCCCTCGGTCACCCTCGACAAGCTCGCGTCCTGGACCGACAGCAGCGAGTTCGGGGTCAAGTACTTTTCCGGCACCGCGACCTACGAGAAGAGTTTCGACGTGCCCGCTTCGATGCTCGCGGCCGGCCACAAGGCCTACCTGGACCTTGGGCTCGTCAAGAACTTCGCCGAAGTCTGGCTGAACGGCAAGCATCTGCCGATCCTCTGGAAGGAGCCGTTCCGGATCTCGGCCGACGGCCTCCATGCCGGCACAAACACTCTCGTCGTCAAGGTGACCAACCTCTGGCCGAACCGCCTGATCGGCGACGAGCAGTACCCGGTGGAAGGGGACTGGAACGCGGATGGCTCGATCGCGAAGATGCCGGACTGGGCGCTGAACATGGAGCCGCGGCCGAAGAGCGACCGGATCACCTTCGCAACCTGGCGTTTCTTCACGAAAGACTCGCCCCTACTGGAATCCGGCCTCATTGGCCCCGTCTCCGTCGTCTCGGTGCCGGCAATCAAGCTGATCACGCCGTGACCGGGACCGGCTCCGGCCTTACTAGTTGTCTTCGGTGTCGTGCCCAAGCAGGTGCCGCACCGAATAGGCTTGGCCGGTGTGATAGGCGACGTGGAACGCCTGATATTGGACAAGGTTGCCCCAGGTGCGCCACTGCCCGGGATAGGGATCGTCCTTGCCCTTCCCCTCCGCCGCAGCTTTGGCGATCTCGTGAATTCGCTGCACTTCCGCGAGCACCTGCTCCGCGTTCAGATCGAGCCGAAATGGATGGTCGACCTGGGTCGTGTAGTACCGGAAGGCTTCGTCGACGAGCGGGCTGCGAACCGGAAGCCGGGTGAGATCGGGACTCGCGTCGCCTCCGCCCGTGATCCACACGGCCTGCCAGTACGCGAGATGGCCGGCCAACTCGCCGACGCTCAGCAAACGTGGGTGCGGCCGCTTCCAGAGGTCTTCTTCCGATATCCCGCCGAGAGAGATCGCGAACTCGCGGTGTCCTTCATCCCAGGCTTCGATCAAGGGCGTGAGCGTAGACATAGAGTGCAGTATAAGGGGATGTCGGGGTCTTCCCGGTTGACGGCCGACATCATGCAGCAGCTTCCCAAGCGCTCCTCGTTTTCTTCCTCCCAAAGTGGGTGCCTATATAGGGAGGAAGAAAAAGGGCGGGCGGGAGAGCCGCATCGTCAGTCGGGTGCCCGATCCCAGCACAAGCTGACCCTACTTCGACAGCAGCCACTGAAGGTCGGCCGCGTCGAGGATCGTCTCCGCGCGCTCCGACTCGGAGAGGATCGACGCCGCGAGGTCGCCCTTTCGCCGCTGTAGCTCCAGGATCTTCTCCTCCACCGTCCCAGCGACCACCAGCTTATAGACCATGACGGGCTTATCCTGCCCAATCCGGTAGGCGCGATCCGTAGCCTGGTTCTCCACAGCCGGGTTCCACCAGGGATCGTAGTGGATCACGGTGTCGGCGGCTACGAGATTGAGGCCGGTCCCGCCCGCCTTGAGGCTGATCAGAAACAGGGGCGCCTCGCCCTGCTCGAACCGGCGCACCGGCGTCTCACGATCCTGAGTGTCGCCGGTAATCCGCACCCAATCCACCCCGATCTCCCGCACCCGCGCTTCGATCAGGTCGAGCATTGAGGTGAACTGCGAGAACAAGAGAATCCGACGCCCATCCTCCAGCAGCACCGTGAGCATCTCGACCAGACGGTCGAGCTTGGCGGTTTCCGAAACCGACTTCGCCGCCGGCAGCTTGACGAGCCGGGGATCGCAGCAGACCTGGCGGAGCTTGAGGAGCGCGTCGAGCACCTGGATTCGGCTCTTGGCGAGCCCCTGCTCCTCGAGCAGCCCGCGCACCCGCTCGTCCATGGCAAGGCGCAACGTCTCGTAAAGCTCGCGCTGCTGGTCGCCGAAATCGATCGTTTCAAGGATCTCCGTTTTGGGCGGGAGCTCGGTGACGACCTGCTGCTTGGTCCGGCGCAGCATGAACGGCCGGACCATCCGCGCGAGCCGTGCTCGCGCGACCTCGTCGCCGCGCTGCTCGATCGGGGCGCGGAACTTCTGCCGAAACTGGGCCGCGCTGTCGAGAAAGCCTGGCATCAGGAAATGGAAGAGCGACCAAAGCTCGTCCAGATGGTTCTCGATCGGAGTGCCGCTCAGGCAGAGCCGGTGCCTCGCCTTGAGGTCCCGCGCCGCCTTCGCGGCGGCTGTTGCCGCGTTCTTGACGTTTTGGGCTTCGTCCAGCACGACGAGGTGAAAAGACTGGGAAGCGAGCGCGGCGCGGTCGCGGGCGAGCAGCGCGTAGTTCGTGACGACCAGATCGGACCCGGCGAGCGAGCCGTTCTTCTCGCCCCGCTTCGGTCCGTGGTAAACCGCGACGCTCAGATCCGGCGTGAACCGTTCCGCTTCTCGACGCCAGTTGGGGAGCGTGCTCGTGGGGGCGACGACCAGGCACGGCCAGTCGAGGCGGCCGGCCAGCTTCTCCAACTGGATATGGGCCAGCACTTGCACGGTCTTGCCGAGACCCATGTCGTCGGCTAAAATGCCGCCGAATCCGTACTCCCGCAGAAACTGCAGCCAGGCAAGGCCCTCACGCTGGTAGTCGCGCAGCGTCGCCGTGAACCCCTCCGGCTCACCGAGCGGGTCGAGGTGGCTGAAGGTCTTGAGCCGCTCGGTGAGGGCCTGCAGCTCCGGCGGGCTCTTCCATTCCAGCCCCGCTTCCGCCATCGATGCAGCGACCGCTTCCGATTCGATCAGGCGCGACTTCGGCAGCCGAAGCTCCTCCGGCCACTCGACGAGCGGGCCAAAGAGATCGAGGAGCGGCTTGATCAGAGCTTGGACGCGCTCGGGCGTGAGCATCACGATCGTGCCGCCGTCGAGAGTTACGTACTTGGCCTGAGCCTCTTTCGGTTTCGCCAGCTTCCTGCCGAAGCGGTCGTAGGATGGCGAATCCGATTTGAGAAGTTGAAGCAGGATGGGCCGGAGCGGCACCTCTTTCCCTTCGATCCGGACCTTGAGCTTGAACTCGAACCAATCGAGTCCCTCGCCTTCCTCGATCCCGACATCCCACTCGATAGAATCGTCGGTGGCGAGATGGAAATCGCCCTCCGCCTCGACGATCCAGCCTCGCTTGCGCAGGTTCGGGACCTCGTTCGTGAGGAAGGACCGGTATTCGTTCAGGTACGAGGTGTCGCCACTTTCCTCCGGCTTCATGCACAGCGACGTTCCCCGTCCTTGAGGGACCTGTAACGTGTAGGCGTACTTCGACGGGTCCCAGCCGAGCTCCTCGAGAAGCTCCTGGGCATCGGCCTCGACACTCGGGTCGCGGGAGACGATCAGGATCCGGTCCTTGAATGCCTTGCGAATCTCGGTCTTGTCGCCGGGAACCGCGATGAGGTCACCGTACCGGAAGGAAAGCTTCGCGAAGGGGATAGGAATCTTCTCTACCGAACCTTTGCGCCAATAGTCGTATCGGTGGACGTCGCAGAAGACGACTTCGACGGCAAGGTGGACGACAGGCTCCGGCGAGAGCCTAACGATCGTCAGAGGCTGGCTCGGCAAGGCGTCCTCGTCGACTCCGATATCGCGAAGCATGGTGCGGACGCTCTCCGCGTACTCAGGCGCGATCGGCGGAGCGGTCAGCAGGGCGAAGGAGAGCGAGGGCGCGAGCCCGCAGTCGATGGGACCGCATTCGCCGCTTCGCTCATCAGCATACCACGGCGGGGCGAGGGGAAGAACCTGGCCGCCGCCTTCGATCTCCAGAGTCGGGCGCTGCTCGCCTTTGCGGTCGGTCTGCCAGACGATTCGTCCCGATCGGGGCGGCCCCTCATGAAGCCTGGTCCCATCGGGTTCGGCCCACATGCATCGACCGGATTGGAGAACCCGCCGCAAGAGGCGGACTCCGTGCAACTCGTCGAGCTTGAATTCGGCTCTCGACCAGTCTTCTCGGGCCGCATTGTGGGCGAGATCGGTGAGGAGGGTGCGATCGAAGGCGTTGAAGTGCTTGGCAAACTGGCGGTTGTCGATTGCCGAGGCCTTGGCCTCGGTTGCCGCTCCAAAGCGGCCATCCTTGAGAATCGAGCGGTTGACAACGAGAATCTTCGTCCGGGTGCCCGAATATCGGGTGTCGCCGGCATCGAGAATGTAGAAAGCCCTCTGTTTCGCGCCCGCGACCTGGTCGTCGGGTTGGGGCTCAGGCGAGGAAACGCGGGCGAGCCAGTCGGTGACGTCCGCGGGCAGCCGCGCCGTCTCCGGCTCCTTCCGGACATCCTCTTCGACCTGGGTCCGCCAAGCGAGCGCCACGGCGGCGCAGTGCTTGCACTGCATTCCCACCGGGCAGGTGCAATGCCCCTCGATGTGAGGACGCCCAGCCGGGCGCATAATCAGGCGCACGAAGTAGGGGAACGGGTCGGAGCCTTGGACGGTGCCCATGATCACCCCGTCGGCGGCCTTGCCGACATCCATCACCCGACCCGAGCGGACGTACTCGGCGGCCCGATTCAGGGTGGAATGATCGAAACTGCTCTCGATGTCGGCCAGGGTGAATCGGCCCATAGGGGAGTCATCATTCTACTTTCTCGCGGCACGCTGATCGCCGGATTGTTCGGCTCCGGCGGTCGGCGCAACGCCCGGCCGCCCCATCGCGTGAAGAATGGTGTGGGGAAGCCTTACGTCATTTCGGGCACGTCGAAGGGCGCTCTCGTCTTCACGGCGGTCCTGACTCTGTTAGTGGCCGGGGTCGCGGCCGGAGCCGGATTCCTCGGCGCGAGCGGCTCTTCGCACGGGTTGACCCTCGGCCTCCAATTCGAGTTCGGCCTCTTGGCGCTCCTCGGGGTGGCGGGTTGGACTCGGTCGTTCCTGATGCGCAAGGTGCGCTGGGTCATCGACGACGATTCGATTCGGATGGAGAATGGCGCCCGGGTCGTCTGGCGATGCGCCTGGGAGGATTACGGCGGCTGGAGAACGGCGAAGCGGCTCTCCCTCGGCGAATGGATGGATTCGCTCGCCTGGTATGAGATTCTCGACCGATCGGGCCGCCCGGTCGGACGGATCCACCTTGGCCGAAAGAGCTCGCGGTCGGCGCAGATCCGCCGGGAGCTCCAGCGCAATACGCCGGAAGGGGGCGAGCAGCCGCAAGAGCCGGCGGAATGGAAGCCCAAGCCGGGCGACAGCGTGGCCCGCCAGCGAAAGCGGCTCTACGCAGGGATCGCCTGCTGCGTGGCCGGTTGCGTCGCGACGCGCGCGGTCCTGGGTCCCATGACAAGTGATACACCGACCCCTTTCTCTGATTGGCTTGCGGCTCATCCATGGTTCAGCCTCGTGGTTACATGCCCAATTGGAGTCGGCGCCTTTGTCGCCGGGTTCGCGGCTCTCCACCTCCTTCAGCTCAAGGAGCTGCGGCTCGCTGCGCCGGGCCCGCCGTCGTACGGTCCCACCCTGTCGGACTTCCGGCTCGATCGGGGCGGACTGCCGAAGCCGATCGATCTTGTCGATGGCGAGGAGTACATCTACGTCGACTCGGAGGCTCTCCGGCGACGGATGGATCGCGACCGCATGGGTTACTCCGGCTTGAAGTGGCTTAGCGTGGCGCCGCTCGTCTTGATCGCGATTCCCGGTGCGGTGAAAGTGGAGAGCGCGGGCGACCTTTGGTCGATTCCCGCCATCGCGGCGGCATTTGGGGGAGGCGCAGTCGGTTGTTGGCTCGCCGAACGCAATACGCAGAGGCGACAGAGCCGCCTGGGAGATCGAATCGCGGTCCGAGGCGACCGATTGCACGTCGTCCGCGAGGGCGTGGAGACGACCTACCCCTGGCCGCCCCGGCGCGCGCGCGGCGATCTGAAGCGCAAAGAGGGCTTCGCCTACCGTCTCCAACTCGGCGACCCCGTCGCCTACGAGATCGACCCCAGATACCTCCTCAAAGCCCCAACCGAAGCCGATCTGGCTGAGATCCAAGCGGCCAACCTCGGCGCCTGACGCTTAGGGAGTGGGGAGTGGGGTGTTGGGGTGTTGGGGTGTTGAGGTATTGGGGTATTGGGGTATTGGGGGGTTGAGGCGTTTTGAAGAGACGAGAGACGGAGAGACGAAAGACCCCGGGCGTGTTTTCGGCGTTGGGCGTTGGCGTTGGGTGGCGATCCGTGGTCGACAACCCACGACACGCTGACTCCATGGCAGAATAGCTAGGATGGCGGTGGAGCGAAAGGCGTATGGGCGGGTTCTGATCAAGCTGAGCGGGGAGGCGCTGGCGGGGGATACCTTCGGGCTCGACCCCAAGGTCCTCAACTACATCGCGAAGGAGATCGCGGAGGTTCACGAAGCGGGCGTGGAGATCGCGCTCGTGGTCGGCGGCGGCAACTTCATCCGCGGCGAGGTCTTCTCCGTGGAAGGCGGGATCGAACGGACGGTCGCCGACCAGATGGGCATGCTCGGCACCCTCATGAACGCCCTCGCCCTGCAAGGGGTCATCGAGAAGGCAGGGGTCGCGACGAGGGTGCAGAGCGCGATCTCCGTCTATCAGGTGAGCGAGGCCTTCATCCGCCGGCGGGCGATCCGGCATCTGGAGAAGGGCCGGGTGGTGGTCTTCGCGGCCGGCACCGGCAACCCTTACTTCACGACCGACACCGCGGCCGTCCTCCGCGCCCTGGAGATCGAGGCCCAGGCTCTCATCAAGGCCACCAAGGTCGACGGCGTCTACGACAAGGACCCCCGCAAACACCCCGACGCCAAGCGCTACGAGACTCTCGAATACAGCGAGGCGATCGACCAGCGACTGGCGGTCATGGATCAAACCGCCTTCACGATGTGCCGGGAGCATAAGCTCCCCATCATCGTGTTAGACTTTAACGAACCCGGCGCCTTGGCCCGAGCGGTCCGGGGCGAAGCCGAGGGCACTCTCGTAGGAGGGGAGTGAATGAGCACAGACACTATCTACAAGGATGCAGAGCATCGCATGAAGTCCGCCATCGAGTCGATGGCCCACGACTTTGGAACCTACCGCACCGGCCGCGCCTCGCCCAGCGTGCTCGAGCGGGTGCATGTGGAGTATTACGGCGTCGAGACTCCGATCAACCAGATCGCCAATGTCAGCGTCCCCGAGCCTCGCCAACTCCTGATCCAGCCCTACGAGCGCAACATGGTCGGCGTGATCGAGAAGGCGATCATGAAGAGCGACCTCGGCATCAACCCGACCAACGACGGGACCGGCATCCGCCTCAACTTCCCCCAGATGACGGAGGAGCGGCGCAAGGATATGGTCAAGCAGGTGCATACCCGTACCGAGCAGGGCCGCGTCGCCATCCGCAACGTCAGGCGCGACGCGATCGAGCACATGAAGGGGCTGCAGAAGAACAAGGAGATCAGCGAAGACGACCTCAAGGCCCAAGAAGCCCGTCTCCAGAAGCTGACCGATGGCTACATCCATCAGGCGGATGAGCTCGGGAAGAAGAAGGAGACGGAGCTGATGCAGGTTTGAAACGGGTATTGGGGTGTTAGGGTATTAAGGTATTAGGGTGTTGGGGTATTTGGGTATTTGGGTGTTGTGGTGTTGGGGGTATTGACCTTGTTCGCGTCTGAATCCAAGAGGAAGC
>DATJYD010000607.1:0-8406 GCA_035499755.1 Fimbriimonadaceae bacterium | reverse complement strand
TCGATCAGCCGCGCACCTCCCTCGGGCAGCGCCATCGGTCGTATCCAGGCTTCGAGCGTGAAGTCGTCCTGGAAGTCGACGGTCAGACTCGGAGGGATTACGTAGCCGGAAGCACCGTCCAGATCGAGTCCGCCCCCGGCGACGCGCGGGGCCCCTCCCTCGAACCGCGCCGTCATCTCCTTCCGCGCGCCACCCGGCAGAACCGCCGGAGCCGGATCTGCGAACAAATATCGCGCAAGGAGCTTGTCCCGGCTTCCTTTGGCTGAGTCGAAACTCGCCGCCTGACGGCCGATCTCATCGGCGGAGAGGACCCTCCGGTAGATGCGCACGTCCTGCATCTGTCCCTTGAACCCATACGACCTGGAAGGGCTGATCCCGATGCACAAGGCGTTCTGGTCCGAGCTTTGCGGCGGATCGAATTCGCGGATGCGCCAGAAGGCGGGGTCGCGGGAGACCGCGATCGGCGTCGGCTTCGGTGACGGCGCGGAGAAGGCTCGGGCCTCGCCCATCAGGATCTGGACCCGCGTATCGCCTTCCCCACCGGAGAGCTTCAGCATCACCGACTTCGCATCGAATCCGCTCACGGGTCGCCCGTTGACAAGCACCTCGCGGATCGGACCGGCGCCCGCCGCGCTGAGGTAGAGCCGGGTCTTGCCGAAGAGAACCGGGAACTTCTGGGCGAGCCGGGAGATCCTGACCGGAAGGTGCGGATAAAGCCGAAGCCCGTCCGCGCTGTACACGTACTCGAACAGCCCGCGCAGCATCCCGCCCGGCGCGCCCCAGCAGTCGTAGACGACGTTGTAAGGCTGGTTCGGCTGGTAGAGCTTGGCTCCTCGGTCGGTCAGGTTGTTGTCGGCGCGATAGGCGCGCGCGAGATCGTAGATGTGGCCGAACGAGGCGAGCGCGTCGGCCTGGGCGCCAACCCGGTAATAGCCCATGATCATCCGCGCCTCGGCGGTGGTCCAGTGGCCGCCGTTGACCCAGACCCCGTAGCTGAACAGCCCCTTGTCCTCGTACATGTTGTCGTAGCTCGGAAAGTTGGGCAGGATCAGGTCGTGAGGACGAAGCTCGGGAACGCTCTTGATCTTGTCGTAGATGCGCGCCGACTGCCGGTCGTCGACGACCCGGAAGCACATGGCGTCGTGATTCGGAGCTGTCTCGAAGAACCCGGATTTCGCGGCCCCGTAGATGCCCTGCCGCTCACCGTCCGGCAGGAGGGCCTGGACGAAGTAGCCCTCCTTGGTCATCAGCTTCGGCAGCGCCTTCTTCACGAGGTCGCGCCTCTCGGCATAGAGGGCGGCCCGGTCGCGATGGCCGGCCAGCTTCTCGACCTCGATAAGCCGATCGAGGCCGGCGACGTAGTTGACCGACAGCTCGGAAAGATACGCCTTCGCGCGCGTGCCGTCCGGCTGAAGCCAGCCGCCGTAGCTCGGGGCGAGGAGGTTGGAGGCGACGCCCCCGAGAAGCAGATTCATCTTCGGATCACGGCGGGAATCCAGGAAGGCGGCGACGGTCTCGAGCTTGGGCAGCATCCGACGGATCTCGCCGGGATCGCGCTTGACGAGCATCAATTCGCTCTCCAGGATCAGCCCGGCGCAGGTGAAGCCGATGCACCAGTCGTGGATGGCGACGTTCCCGTCCCCCTGCCGGTAGTAGCATCCCGTGGGGGTGGCGGCGTCGCACAGGCATCCGGGAGGGCCGACCGCGCCCATGAAGTCGCGGTGCTTGCCATCGCCCATCATCGCGAACCACATGTCCTGGGAGTTGGTCAGCCACGTCTGGTAGGGCTCGGTCAGGAACGGCATCATCGTGTAGCTAGGCCCGAAGCTGTTCTGAATCCACCAGGCGTTCCAGGTCGGCCCCTCCACGAACCCGTTCCAGTCGCGGTCGTAGAGCATCGGCAGGCAAGCCATGCTCGCCGACGGCTGCATCATCGCGTAGGCGTTATCGAGACCCTGGAGATAGTGGACGTCGCCGCTTCCCTCGAAGTAAGCGCCGCTATAGCCTTGCCCCACCAGCGTCATCGCCGCAATCATCGATCCGATCATCTTCCCTCGCCTCTCGTGCTTACCCGAGAACGCACGACTTGCAGCGTTTCATGCGTCCGCCCCGCCAACCATCCGAGCGGCCCGGGTAGCATCGGCTTCCAGCCGATGGGTACTACGGCCTTCCGGGCCGTATCCGGGAGCGGCGACTCAGAAAGCACCGGCAACGCGGTAGCATCGGCGCCTCTATAGCTCTCGCGTTTGCGGCGCCTACCGATCGGCGGGTTGGACATGAACGGGGCCGTGCCAGTGAGACCCAGCCGTCCCGCAGGTCGGCCGGATCACAACCGCGACGAAGAGGGCAACGGCGAACAACGCCACGACGAACCACTCGAACTTTGCGACCGCTTGCTTCAGACCCAGATGGTTCGACATCTTGGGTTCAGTATATCGCGCGGCCCTGCGGCGATCGTTGCAGCAATCGTAGCATCGGCTTCCAGCCGATGGGTACTACGGCCTTCCAGGCCGTATCCGGGAAGCGGCGACTCGGAAAGCATCGGCAACGCCGTAGCATCGGCGTCCCGCCGCCGCCGAACGCCGGACGGCCTGCGGCTCTAACTACCGAGGCCGGCCGAGCAGGACGTCCAAGTCCGCGATCGAGGCGAACGGGTTGCCGCGTACCTCCGAGAGCGCGACGACCTTGACGTATCGAGCCGCCACTGGCTTGGCGAAGAGCACGGTCTGCAGACGGTCGGAATCCGGCCACTTCGGGCTTGCCGCGAGCACCCACTCCCCCGGCTTGGCCGCGCACCAGATCTGGGCGCTGGCGATCCGGCCATTCGACATATCCTGCCTCGGCAGATACGTGATCCCGCGCAGCGAGACGACCCGTCCAAGATCGAGCACGAGCGTGTGCGGCATCGGATCGGGCGTCGGGTCCCACTTCGTGTGCCAGATCGTGTCGGGGTCGCCGTCGATCGCGTTGGCGGCGACGTTGCCGTGCGCGGTGTCCTCGCTGTCCACGCTGAGAACGCGGGCGCCGAGGCTCTGGAGAGCCGTCGGTTTGAATCCCAGCGCCCGCGTGAGGACATCGAGTGAAACCCGTGTCGCCGGCCGGAACGAAGGGCCCGCCAAATAGGCGAGCAGGCTGGCCCGAAGCTGCCGGCCCGAGAGGCTGCCGTCGAGGTCGGCGGCGCAAACGAGCAGCCTTCCGCGACCAGCCCGGCACTCGAAGATGAGGCCAAGCCGGCGGTTCGTGTTCCAGTCGTCGATCCAGCCAACGATCGGCCGGAGGGTCTTCGGCATCCCGTCCATGTCCACACACCGCGAATTCGCGCAGATCGGCGCCCATTGCCAGTCGGAGTTGATCTCCGTCGGGAACAACTTGAGCGCGGGATGCCCGGGATCGCAGAGAAGACCGAGAGTCGTGCACGCTTGGGAAGGAAACCAAATCCGGTTCCAGAAGACCGGCGTGAAGCTGCCCTTGGGATTCTGCCTGGGCAGCCGCGTGGTTTCGAGGAGGACGGTCTCGCCCCTCTCCAGGTCCGCGCGCGCCGCCTGGTCGAACACGTGGACGATCTTGACTGCACACGGAGCCCCTTTGGAGTGCGCGAACTTGTTCGCGACTTTCCCACGACTCGGGATGCCGTCCGAAGTCTCAGACGGATAGACCCACACGTTCCAATCGTTGGCGATGGAGGTTCCTGCGATGCCGACGATCAGCCGGTAGCGCCGCGGCGCGGGAAGGCTCGCGAACGAAACCTGAACATGCCCGGCCGATGTATCCCGCCCGATCGGGATCTCCTGCGGCGAGGATTCCGAGCCGAAGAGGTTGACGCCCCGGCCGTCGACGAGCTTCCAATAGACGCGCGCTCCGTGGAGCGGCGTCGCCCCGAAGTTGGCGATCTCCATGTCGCAGGTCAGCTTCTCGGCCGTCGTAAAAGTCCGCCGGGTCAGGCGGACGAGCGGCACGATCGGCCCGCAGAACCGGCGGAACTCGGCCGCTGTCGCATAGCCCTTGCCGTCCCAGAAGGGATCGAGCACGCCGACGAGCGCGGTTCCCTGGCCGGGATAGTCGTGGAGATCGAGAAGCTGGAAGCCGCCGATCCCGGGCGTCCGCAGAGCCGCCTCGACCTCCTCCTTGTAGCAGAGCAACTGGAGCTTGCCGCTCGCCTTGAGAAAGGCCGGCCACTCGTCCAGCATCCCGTGGTCGGCGAGGGAGTCGCGCGCGATTTCAAAGCTCGTGTTCTTCAGCGGCCCCGTGTACTTGGAGATCTCGGCGAGGTAGGGATAGGCGCACCATTGCCCCATCTCGTGGACGACGTACGGCACGCTCCGCCCCGCCACCGCAGAGGCGTAGTCGCCACCCAGCCAGCCGGAAGGCCCCCGCGCCCCCGGCGAGACGTCGTACTGATTGTCGGCGAGCATCGGCCATCCGGAAGCGCTCGTGTAGAGCCGCCGGGGATCAGTCTCGCGCCAATGCTCGACCCATGAGGAGAGCCAGCTATCCATCTTGGGCCCGTTCGGCTCGTTGCCGTAGGGCATGAGGATGAAGGAGGGATGGTTGCCGTAAGCCCGGAGGATGCGCGCGGCCTCCCGGTAGAGCCAGGCGTCGACCGGCGCGCCGTCGCCGAGCCGAGTCCAGGCCGCGACCTCGACCGAGAAGAAGAAGCCCAACTCGTCGGCGGCCTCGAAGGCGGCTTCGGGCGGGCACCAGGAGTGGAAGCGGATGGAGTTCAGGCCGTAGGATTTGCAGATGCGGATGATGCGTCTCCACGATTCGACGTCGGTGGGCGGGTAGCCGGTGAGGGGGAAGATGCAGCATTCGAGGGTTCCCCGGAGGAACATCTTGCGGCCACTGATGGTGAAGGAGCGGCCGTCGGTCCCGATCTCGCGGAGCCCGAAGGAAACCTCGCGCTCGTCGTCGGCGGAGTCGCCGGTGAGCCGGACGAGGACGTGGCTCATGGCAGGTGAGAACTCGTCCCAGAGGCCGGCGGACTCAAGACCGGGACGGTCTTGAAAACCATGCGCGGGCCGCGGATGCCACGGCAGGTCCAGCGTCGCCTCCGCGGTCGCGCCGGTCGAAGTCCACGAGACCGGGACCGCCTTCGATCCGAACCAGACCGTCCCCGCGCCTCCTTTGCCGGTGTCGTTGCCGATCTGAGCGACCAGCCTGACCCGGCGATGGGCGACGTCCGGATAGGCCTGGACGTCCTCGATCCAGACCGGGCTCGTCGCCTTCAGCTCGATCTTGCCGACGATGCCGTTCCAGTTGCCCTGGGTGTGGTCGGTGACGCTGTGGGCGAGAGCGCCGACGTCGACGAGCAGGCGGTTGTCGACGCGGATGGTCAGGCTGTGCCGCCCGGCGGCAAGGCTCGTGCCGAGGTCGAACTCGTCCGGCGTCGACAGGCTCTCGCCGGAGCCGATGAACCGGCCGTCGACCCAGACCTGGGTCGTCCAATGCGGCCGTTCGAGGCTGAGTTCGATCCGCTTGCCGGCCCAGGCGTCAGGCACGTCGATGTCGCGCTGAAACCAGGCCGGCCCGACGTAGTGGCGTTGCGGTTGGAGGAAGAAAGGGATCGTCACGTGGCCGGGCTGCCGGTAGCGGGCGTACTTCGGGTTGGTTCGCCAGACCGAGTCGCCGACCGCGCCGGTCCAGGGCGTGTCCGGGGTGACGGGATCGCCGACCCCCTGGTTTTGGATCGCCCCCGGAAGCTGGATGGGGTCCGGCAGGGTTCGCTCGAACCACTTCTGGCCCAAGCCGGCATCCCGGCGATCCAGTTCGAATCGCCAGGAGCCGGCGAGGGAGATCGCGTTATCCGGGATCTGGAGAATCGAACAAGCCGCCGCGCAAGCAAGAACAGATAGCATCGCCGCCCCGCAGCTTATCCCTATCCGGGAATGTCGAGGAACCGCCCGGGCCCGCAAGAAAAAACCGCGATCCTCTGCCTCCGATTTTTCTTCCTCCCAAAGTGGGTGCCTATATAGGGAGGAAGAAAAACACCCTCGCGGAGACCCGATTCATGGCCGTCTCAGGAGCGGGGCCGAAGCGGTGAGACCGGGGACCTTCAGGAGATTCGCGTCGTGGGTGTAGAGATCCGCGCCAAGCACGATTGCGGTGGCGACGATGATCGCGTCGGCCATTTTAAGCCGAGTCGACCGCCTCAACCTCACGGTTTCCGCTTCAACTTGATCGTCGAGGCCGACAACCGTCGTGTCAGAAAGAAAAAGCCGGATACCGGCTTCCTCATCAGCGGTCAGGCCAGGGAAGGAGAGCATCTCAATGCGGGATATCACGCTTACGAAATACTCCGCCGCCGGTAAGGGGCCGGCGAGATTGCCGTTCACCTGGTAAAGGGCCACGTTCGTGTCGAAGACGATCCTCAAGGCCACTCTGCTCGAACCCGCTTCTGATATTCAAGAGGGTCCTCTCTAAGCTTAACGATCCCGGCATATTTGTTCAGATCGACGACCTTTCCCGTGTACCTGTGCCGATTGGCATCTCGGATCAGAAACTCGGCCAGTTCGAGTTTCTCCTCTTGGGTAAGCCCGGCCGCTTCCTTTTTGATCTCATCGATTTTGCGGAGCGCCATGCTCGAATTGTACACGCGGATCCTCGCTTGGTCCCGCAACCAGGCCAAGCGAGCAGATGATTCTGGGCTCCTGGGCTATCTCCTCGTCGGCGATCAGGCAGAGGTGACGGTGTCTTCCGCGGAGGGACGGGGGAACTTGGGCTGTCGTGACTTCCGGTTTCCGGAACCGCCATCCCCCTGCCCCCTTCCTCCTCCCGGCACAAACATCCGGCAACGGGGAACTTGGGTTGCGTGTTCCGGGTTTCCGGAACCGCCATCCCCCCTGCCCCTTCCTCCTCCCGGCACAAACATCCGGCAAGAGGAAGGGGGATTCTTGGCTGTGGTGAATTTAGGGTTCCGGAACCTTCATCCCCCTGCCCCCTTCCTCCTCCCGGCACAAACATCCGGCAAGAGGAAGGGGGGCATTTCAAAAGAACTGGCCCTCCAGTCACCTGCCTGTCTACGGTGTTCGGAAGGGCATCGGAACAACCCGGATACGGGCGGCGAAATCCTGGGATCCGGGCGGGTGGCGGAGCCGTGGTGCCTTTCCATGACGGCAATCGACCCGGCGGCAGGGTAAACAAGCAATCCGGTGTGCCCGCTGTCTTCTCGTGGCGCCCGCCCGGAGATGGCAGCGGGGCCGATCCGATCCTTCGAGGCTCTATGAAACATCTCTCCATCCTTGCGACGGCCGCGTTGATCGCCGCCGCCGTTCCCAGCGCCTTCGCCCAGGCCAAGAACATGACCTTCGACGCGAAGCTCAAGAGCGTCGCCGTGTTCCGCGACGGCTACGGCTTCTTCATCCGCGAAGGCGAAGTCAAGCTCGAAAACGGCTGGGCGACGACCAACTTCGTCCCCAACGCGATCCGGGGCACGGTTTGGATCTATCCGCTCGATTCCGGCGACAAGATCGACACGGTGGTTACCACCCACAACAACCTCCTTTCCTTCGCCAATCCCCAGGAGTTGAAGGACAAGCTGAAAGACAAGGTCGGCCTCGACCTGAGCATCGAGCTGACCTCGGGGCAGAGGTTCGATGGGAAGCTCAACCGGCTGCTCGACGACATGCTTCTCCTCCAAGTCGGCGCGGCTTTCAACGCGATCCCCTACAACACGATCAAATCGGTCACCCTGAGCGGCTTTCCGATCAAGATCAAGCTGAAGACGAGCGATCCCAACAAGGTGACGAAGATCGGCATCGCCTACCTGCAGGAGGGCGTGAAGTGGGAGCCGAGCTACGTGCTCGATCTCGCCGGATCCAAGGGCACGCTGAGCCTGCGGGCCTCGATGCAAAACACGACCGAGGCCCTCAACAACACCGACGTCATGTTCGTGGTCGGCTCGCCGTTCATCGCCAACCGGGGCATCGGCGACATGATGGCCCTGATGCCGGCCGCGGCGACGAAGGTCGAAGATAAGAAGGATGAGATCGACCGCTCGAAGGAAGTCGGGAAGGGCGAGCCGGATGCGGACGAGGTCAAACCGGTCCAGCAGGCGCCGGTCGCGGGCGAGGAAGCGGGCGAGCTTTACTACTACAAGAAGGCGGGGCTCGATCTCGCGCCGAGCGACGTCGCGATGGTCGACATTTTCGACGCCGAGGTGCCGATCCACCCGACCTTCGAGTGGAATGCGGACGGCGAGGAAGTCCTCTACATCCTCAACATCAAGAACACGACGCCGCAACCTCTGACCACGGGGACCGTCTTCGTGGTCGAGGACAAGCACCCGATCGGCCAGGACACCGTCAAGTACACGCCGGCGGGAGGCACGGCCGAGCTTCACCTTGCGCGCGGCATCGGCCTCCATGTCGAGAAGCGGGAAGCCGAGATCAAGCGGACGGCGCCGGTCAT
>DATJYD010000606.1:0-13074 GCA_035499755.1 Fimbriimonadaceae bacterium | reverse complement strand
GGCGGTTTTCCCGAGAGGCAACTCCGCGTTGGAAACCTGGTATCGGGCCGATTATTGGTGCGCTTTGTGAGGGAGGTCCGCCGCTCCGGAATGACGAGCGTTGAGGTGGTGAGGTGTTGAGGTGTTGAGGTATTGGGGCAGGGGGCGAGTCCGGCGAGGTCCTAGTTGAAGGGCGCATCAATCCGCGCTCTCAACATTCTCAGACGCGAGTCTCGCGTCGCCTGCGCTTGCCGAGGAAGGCGAACATGCCGAGGCCGATTGCGGCGAGCGACGTCGGCTCAGGCACGGTCGTCGTGATCCACCCGCGCACGCCGGGATCGGTCAAATCGGCGGCCGACGAGCCGCTAATGCCGAAGGCATAGAGCGGGTTGGGGTCGGAAGAGGAATAGGCCGGGTCGTCCACGATATAGTTCGAGATGCCGGCGACCTTCCACGTCCCGCCGTCGTCGATCATCCACGCGCCGCCGGAGTCGCCCGCCATGAGGCCGCCTTCGTTGGAAGTCGGTCCGCCGTCTCCGAACCAGTCACGGTTGTAGGGAGCGCCGAAACCGTTGCCGACCGGCGCATCGAGGTCGGCGAGGATGCATGGCGTATTCCAAGCGCCGTAGGCGACCGATTGCTGGAGGCCGATCGTGTTCGTCGCGGTTCTGCGGGTGCCCGCGCCGCCGAGGTCGTTGTAGCCCATCCCGTCCGCCCTCAAGGAGCCGGAGTCGCCGAAGCCCACGAGGGTTGCCGTCTGGCCGAGGGGATTGCCGCTGTAGAGCGGATAGTAGCCGCCGAATGCGCTCGCGAAATGCATGAGGTGAAGATCGTAGGACGGTGCGTCGTAGGTGGCATCGGCGGTATAGGTCGTCCCGTCCAGGGTGATCTGGTTTCCACCTACATGCTGAGCCGTCAGCACCCAATGGGGATCGATGACGACGCCGGATGCGCCGTTAACCTGTCCGACCCAGACAAAGGTCGAGTCGGATGAGTTGATGTCGGTGTTCACGCCATAGATCGCCCAAACCGAAGGGCAGGCGCAAACGGATAGCACGAGCGCAAGAGCCAGTCTCCTCATCATTCCACTCCATCCAATGCCCGGGCAATTCCCGAGGCGACGCTTTCAATATAGGTCACAATCCATCGCAAAAGGTTGGATTCTCGGCTATGCGCAAAAACCGTACCCTTCGCAACCTCGCCCAATGAAACAGCCCGGCTTCTCCGTCGGCCCCGTCCGGGTGGATCCCCCGCTCCTCTTGGCGCCCATGGAGGACGTGACGAGTCAGCCGTTCCGCCTCATAGCTAAACGGACCGCCAATCCCGGGCTTATGTTCACTGAATTTGTAAGCGCAATGGCGATTCATTACGGAGCGGTCAAGACGCTGCGAAAGATGCGCGTCCACCCGGGCGAGCGGCCGCTCGGCATCCAGATCTTCGGCGGCGATCCCGAGATCATGGCGGAGACGGCGCGACTGGCGGAGGAGATGGGGGCCGATCTGGTCGACATCAACATGGGGTGCTGGGTGCCGAAGGTCTGCAAGACCGGCTCCGGCGCGGCTCTCTTGAAGGACCCGGACCTGGCCGAAGCGATCGTGGCGAGGGTCGTTCGGGCGGTGAAGATCCCGGTGACGGTGAAAGTGCGGGCGGGCTGGGACTATTCGCTGTTCGCGGCGCCTGAGCTGGCGAAACGGTTCGAGGGCGCGGGCGCCCGCATGATCACGCTCCACGCGCGCTTCGCGCGCCAGGGATTCGATGGGGAGGCGGATTGGAGGCTGATCGGGGAGATGCGCGAGGCGGTCACGGTGCCGCTCGTCGGCAACGGAGACGTGAAGACCGGCGAGGATGCGCTGAAGATGCTGCGCGAGACGGGGTGCGACGGGGTGATGGTGGGCAGGGTCGCGATCTCCAATCCCTGGGCGCTCGCGCGCATCGCGGCCGCCGTGCGAGGCGAGCCCGAGCCGAAGCCGCCCACGCTGGATGAGCGAATCGCCACGGCTCTCGATCATCTGAAGATGACGATCGCGATCGAAGCGGACGCGGCGAGCTACGAGGAAACGCCGGCACGGCCGGATGTCAAGGATGCGGAGGCGCGGGCATGTAGACATTTACGCGGACAGATTCCTCTCTACATCAAAGGAGAATTCGGGGCTTCGCAGCTTCGCGATAGGCTGACGCGTTGCTCCAGCCTTGGAGAGTATCGGGACCTGCTCGAAGGCTTTGCGGCCGGCCAGGGCCGCGCGCTCGCATCAGCCCATGTACAATAAGGTCGGGCGATGTTGTCACGTACTCTCATCCTCAAGACTTCAGCGCTGAAGCCTGTTCAGAAGTTAATCCGTAAGTCCTTCCTCTTTCGCCCGCTCGTGAAGCGCTTTATCGCCGGCGATACCCTCGAAGAGGCCATGGGAAATGCGCAGGCTCTCCTCGACAAGGGCTTCAACGTGTCTCTCGACAATTTGGGAGAGAACACGAGCACGGAAACCGAGGCCCTGACCGCCAAGTCGACCTATATCCGGATGCTCGACACGATCGGTTTGCAGAAGCCGGAGCCGATCGAACGGTGCAACATCTCAATCAAGCTGACCCAATGCGGGCTGGATCTCGGGACGGACTACGCCGAACGGAACTATCGGGACGTCCTCGTGGCGGCGCAGCAGCACAAGAATTTCGTGCGCGTGGACATGGAGGCGAGCGAGTACACGGCGCGCACGCTCGAGATCATGGAGCGAGTGCTGCCGGACTTCACGAACACCGGTACGGTGCTGCAGAGCTATCTGATCCGAACCGACGACGACGTGCAGCGGATGATCGATCTGAAGGCACGGGTGCGGCTTGTGAAGGGAGCGTATCTGGAGCCGGCCACCGTCGCCTACCAGGATAAGAAGGAAGTCGACGCGGCTTATGTGCGGCAGTCGAAGCGGCTGATCGCGGAGGCGCCCTACGCGGCGATCGCGACCCACGACGAGAAGATCATCAACGAATTGAACGCGTTTGTGGCGGAGAAGAAGATCGACCGGGCGGGGTTCGAGTATCAGATGCTGTTCGGGATCCGGCGGGACCTGCAGGAGCGGCTTAGATCGGAGGGCTACAACGTCCGGGTCTACGTCCCGTTCGGCGACTCCTGGTATCCCTACTTCACGCGCCGCCTTGCCGAGCGGCCGGCCAACACGTTCTTCATCCTCAAGTCTATGTTCAAGGGATAGGGTGATCGTGCCCGCGCACGCATGCCTCGACGGCACCGGTGGCTCCCTGTTGCGCAAGATCCATAGGTGTTCTCGACGGATGCCCTTTCCGTGACGGCCGGTGTCCACGAGCAGTGGAAGTGGGGCAAGGGTTGAAGTAACAAGTCTGGCATCGAGCACGTCAACCAAACAGCATGATCCCAAGCATAGCTTTCTGTCTGGCGATGCAGCAGGCTTCGATCACGATTCCCGCGGGCTACTACACGCTTCAGCAGCTTTCTGAGATCGTCGGCCGACAGGGCATACGGATCGAAGCGGAAAACGCGTGCGCGTCGGACGTCTACACCGTTCGGCTCGATCACGTTTCCTGGAGCGACGTGCGAGAGGCTCTCACGGCAGATGGCCGCTTGGTCGTGACGAAAGACGGATCCAAGTGGCGCATCAACCGATCCGCGGCCGGAAAATCGTCGGACGATGCGACCCTCCAAAAGTATCTGTCGATGGCGCGGGCATCGATCCATGCGGTTTGTGATCGGGCCATGAATCAATGCAGGGAAATGGATGCTCTATCTCCGCCACAGCGCGAGAGCCGAGCGATGGAGTATGCCTCGGCAAAGGAAGCCGACCCTGATGTACAGCGTGCCGACTACCTCTGCTATCTCGAATACGAGAACGAGTTCCCATTTGCGCTGATCGCATTGACGGCCAAGCTGACCGACCCTCAACAGCCGGCGCCGTTTTCTCAGGTCGAGACGGCCAGCGCCGCCGACTGGATGTCATGGCTCGTCCCGGCGGGCACGATTGGCGCTCAGACTGTGCTGGGGGCCGACCTCAAGGCCATGTCGGATTCCCAGCGAGCCGAATTCGCGAAGGCACTGCGGTTCTCCGTCAAGCTATCGGTCGACCCGCTGACTTTGACCTGTGAGCTTCGAGGATTCGGATACACGAGCGGCTTGTCGACGATCGTGATTTACGAGCCCCAGATCATCGCCCCCAACGACGTCAAAATCGAGATTACGCCGAGCCGGCTCTGGAACGACAAGGAACTGGCTGCAATGGCTGAACGCGCGCGCCAGACCGAGGCTCTCCTGCAAAGCGATCCGGCGAAGATCGACGCAGAGCTTCCCGATCGACCCATGCGCCTCAGCGAGATTCTCCTTCGCTGGGCCGACAGCGCGCATCAGAATTTGGTCTGCATCGCTCCGAGCTTCAGCGATTACGAATTGTCGAAGTTGGGTCACGCGTCTCTTGCAACGATCCTATCCACCGTCAACCAGGGCCGGTTAGCCCCGCGGTGGATAGCGGCGAGCATCCGTGAGCGAGCGTCCGACTCGGTCACGACGGCTAAGGAAGCGCTCACGCCCCAAAGCCGCGTGGATGCCGCCATGGTCAAGGGAGTCTTCGTGATCCGCAACGAGTTGAGGTTCCTCGACGGCCTGTGCGTATCGGGCCGCGACAACCTCGTCGACCTCGATACGCAACGAATCCGGAACCATGTCCCAAAGGCCGAAGCCCTGATGAGGCATATCGCGGATATCGATGTCAACCAGTGGTCAACCTCCCTCTATTCAGGCCAATTCCTCGAATACTGCGATCCGGTGACCTTGCGGCCTTTCGGGCTCGCCTATCTCCAATCGGCAACTCTGCGACGGACATTGGCGGGCTGCGGGAACAACGAGTCGGTGACTTTGCCGTACGCGCAACTGGAGCCGGAAGCCAAGGCCGCGTTGAGGAAGGGCATGATGGAGAGTGCCTTCCTGAACGATTCGCAACCGAATCTTATCGTGCCCGATCTCATCGAATCGATCTATAGAAAGGCTCCCGAATCCGATCTGGAGATTATGATCCACCGTGAGGCTGGAGTCTACTTTCTAACCTTCATCTGGGCCGGCGAACCGCGATGGTCGTCCTGGGTCCAGAACGTGGACTTCGGAGGTTAGATAGCGCCTTCTGCTCCAAGGGCTTCGAATCTTTCGAACGGCTGACTGGCCGGCGAAGCCCGGACTGCAAAATAGGCCCATGTCTTCTCAAAGCGAGCTTTGGAACCTCGTCCGGTCGATTCCGCCCGGACGAGTATGCGGATACGGCGCCCTCGGCGCCGCGTTGCCGAACCGGGTCAGCGGGATCGTCGTCGGGCGCTGGATGGCGCAATGCCCGGAAGACGTGCCCTGGTGGAGGGTCGTCGCGAAGAACGGGTCGCTGCCGATCGAGAAGCGCAGCCCTTATCTCGGCATGGATCAGGAGCAACTGCTCCGGAGCGAGGGGGTCAGTTTCCTCGAAGGGCGCGTCAATATGAGCCAGCACTCCTGGGAGCCTTGAGGAAGCCGGTCAGGAGCGGCGTTCGGCGTTTTGGGTTTTTGGGGTTTGACGCCGAGTTTCCGATCGACCTGGATAATGGGTGACCGATTCGGCGCGCGCCATGGGGCGCGGGGGCGACCTCTCGGGCCTGTTCGGCGGGACGCCGAAACCACTCTACTTTTTTCCGATCGCGGAGAGCGGCAGGAACTTGGTTGCGGAGATCGCGAAGCTAGAGGATCGGATCGGGCGGTTCACCGTCCAGTAGTGGAAGTCGTGCTCGGTTTGGGAGACCACTTGGCCGGACGGGTCGGTGATGCGGGAAGAGACCGACGACACGAGGTGGTTGTCACTGCGGATAAGCACCGACAGATCGAGTTCGGCCGACCGCATCTCGATCGCATCCGACGTCACCCCGCCGACCGAGACCGAGCCTCGGCCGGTCAGACGCATCCCGGGCAGAATCCAGCCTCGCAAGGGGTTGCGATTCCGGAGCAAAGAGGTCAGAACGGGGTCCGCCGGCGCGTGCAATAGCTTCAGGTAGTTCAGAAGGTCGCTGCGAGAACAGCGCCCGCGATAGGTTCGGCCGAGCGCCTTGTCGCGAATCGCCAGGACGCCGTTCCGGTAAGACCACTCGGCCCTTGGCCCCTTCTCGCAGAAAGCCCCTCCGTCCATCCAATTGTCGCTCGCGCCATCCGTCCCGGTCACCGAGTAAGCGATGCTGGTCAGGCGCTCGTAGGCCCGCAGCGATTGGTCCACGAGAATGCGCGTCTTCGGGTCCGAGGCGTTGATCGGGATGTGTTCGGAAAGGCTCGACACCTTTTTCGTCCCCGCGGGAACTCGAAACGATAGATCTTTCGGGGCGACGCCGTATTCGAACGACCAGGCCATGCGCGATCCGGGGCCTTCCAAAAGGGCCTTGGTCACCAGCTTCGTCGAAGCGGAAAAATCCAGTTCCGCGAGCGTCGGCTTGCCTTTGTTGAAGCCGCGGCGAATCGCCACGATTTGTCCGCCCGAATTCCTCGTCGACCAACCGGGAATCGCTCCCAGGCGGCTGATAAAGGCGCCCATCGCGGACGGCGAGAGCTGATCCGTGACCGACTCATCCAAGTTCCCGGCCGCCTCGATCAGGCGGTCGAGCGCCTCACCGCCCCTTGGCTTGCGGAGGGTCATCTCCTGACCGATTGGGTCGTAGGCGAGGAATCGGTTGCCGTTCAGCCAGTAGACGAGGCTCGGCTTGCCGCTCACGATCCGGGTGAGGAGGATCCGTCCGGGGGGCTGGAATGAGAGGTGATAGCGGGCGCTCTGCGTCCTCCCGTTCAGCGTCGTGTCCTGCGCGATCGCGACCGAGAACGATTTTCGAGCTCGAAAGGCGGCGATCGACTGGCTGAATATCGGAGGCGGCGAGGAGGCGAGGAGGAAAGGCATCAGAGTTTTCCGAGACCGGCGGGCGCTTTGCCGCGACCCAGAAAGCCGGCAAGGGCAACGACGGTAATGATATATGGCAAGGACGAGTAGACCTCTGCCGGGAGGTTCGCACCAAAGATCGAAGTTCCTTGCAGTTGAAGCTGGAGAGCCTGGCAGAAGCCGAAGCCGAGGCTCGCGAGGAGAGCGGGAATCGGGCGCCAGCCGCCGATGATCAGGGCGGCAAGGGCGATGAACCCCTTGCCCGCCGTCATGCCGAGCGTGAACTGCCCGGCATTCGTGAACAGCATCGCGCCCGCGACTCCGGTGAAGACACCGGTCGCGAGCAGACCGCATAAACGGACACGGAGAGGCTGAAGACCAAGCAGCCGCGACTTTGCGGGGTCGTTCCCCACCGCGAACAGCCGCAACCCGCCCCGCGTATACCGGACATAGAGAAAGAGGAGCAAAGGCACGCTGTAAGCGAAGGCCCAGAAGAACTTCATCGAGAGCAGCACGATTCCCGACGTCGATGCCCCCGCGAACTTGTTGTAAAGGTAATCGGTCGCGCCGGCCGCGATCGCGTTGATCGCCATTCCGCTAATGATGTGGTCGAGCCGGTACTTCTGAGTGAGGAGCCAGTGGAAGAGGCTGAGGGCGGTCGACGCCCCGATCGCCGCGAGCAGCGCCAGATAGGGATTCGGCGTGTAGAGCGAGCAAATGAAGCCGACGCACGCCGCGGTCAGCATCTTCCCTTCCAGGGCGATGTTGATGATGCCGCTCCGCTCGCTCGTGAATCCGCCCATTGCGGCAAGGGCGACAGGAGCGCTCCAAATGAACGTCTGATCGCGCAGCGTCAAGGCCCAGCTAACCATCGCTCACCAACTTCTTCCGGTAGCGGGCGGCCGCCGCGATCACGATCAGGAGACCCAGCACGACGTACATGATCCCCTTCGGGACCTGGTCCATGAGCTGAATCGATGTTCCGCCTTTGTGAAGGATTCCGAAGAGGCTCGCGGATGGAATCAGACCGATCGGCGAGCCGCCCGCAATCAGGGCGACCCCGAGGGCGTCGAAGCCGTATCCGCTCGATAGATCGGGCGTGAAGTAGTACTGAGAGCCGAGAACCTGGACCGCGCCCGCCAGACCCCCAATGGCCCCCGACCAGGTCATCGCCTTGAGAATCACCAGCTTCTGGTTGATCCCCGCGAACCTGGCAGCCGTCGGATTCGCTCCGGCGGCCCGGAGCTCGAAGCCGGTGACGCCTCGCCTCAGCCAAACCGCGAGCCCGATCGCCACCAGGACTCCGATCAGGAGGCCGCCGTTGATCTCCAAGTTGCCGATGTGGATGAGGTCGGGCAGATGGCTGGAGGCAGAAATCGACGAAGTTTCCGGGCTTTCCGCGTTTGGCGCTTTTAATGGACCGGCGACCAAGGCGGTCGCGATCAGCCCGACCACGTTGTTGAGCATGATGGTGGTGATGACCTCATGCCCTCCGCGATAGGCCTTGATCGCTCCGGCCGGCAAAGCGATCAGACCTCCCGCGGCCATTCCCGCAATCACGGCGCCAACCATGCCGACCGGCCCCGGCAGCCGGAGCGCGACCAGGGTTGCGGCGAGGGCGCCGATCGTGAACTGCCCCTCGACTCCGATGTTGAAGAGACCGGCTTTAAGACCGAGAAAGACGGCGATGCCGGATATTAGAAGGGGCGTGACCTCATTCAGCGTTCCCGAAATCGCGTGAGCCGACCCGAGGCTGCCCACGACAAGGTCAATCCCGGTCTGCCTCGGCGGCGCCTGCACGAGCAGGAGGGCTCCGTAGACGACGAGGACGGAACCGGCAACGAGTACCCAGAGCGCCCACCCCTCTTTGAGCCAGGCGAGCGGCTGCCTCGCCGGCATCGCCACGCTCACGATGCGCTCACCATCAGACGTCCAATCTGGTCTCGATCCCGGGCGTGGTCCGGATCGGGATGGAACATCTCTCCCCGATTCATCACGACGATGCGGTCGCAGTATTCGAGCAACTCATCCAAATCGAAGCTGACGACGAGAGCCCCCGCGCCGCCCTTGCATGCTTCTCGGATGCCCTCGTAGACGCGAGTGGTGCTGTTGAGGTCGAGGCCGCGGGCCGGCTGGAAGGCAAGAATCGCCTTCGGACTGAGAAACAGAGCGCGAGCCGCCACGAAGCGCTGCTGGTTGCCGCCGGAGAGGCTCCGGACGGGCAGCTTTAGGCCGCCGTGCTTGGTATCGAAGCGCTCGGCGATCGCCGCCGCGGCCGCTTCCCTGCCCTTCACGTCGACGGCCAGCCCCCGGGCGAAGGGCGAGAGGCGTTGAAGGCTAAGCGCCGCATTCTCTTCCAGGGACCAGTCCTCGATCAGTCCCTCCTCGTGCCGGTCTTCGGGAATGATGCGCAAACCCAACGCAATCCGCTGCCGCGACGAGGCGGTTTGTGCGTCGAATCCGGCGATGGCGATCTGACCCGCGCGCGGCCTGATCAGGCCGGCGATCGCCTGGAACAGCTCGCGCTGACCGCTTCCATCGACTCCCGCAATGCCGACGATCTCCCCCGAACCGACCCTTACGGACACGCTCCTCAGGGCGTCGTGGCCCCGCTCACCGGACACGGTGAGGTCCTGCACATGAAGCACCGACGCTCCGACTTCAGCAGTCAAAGCAGGCGGCTCGGCGATGGAGCCGCCCACGATCAGTTGGGCGAGTTCGCGGCCGTTCGTCTCCTTGACCGTCTTCTCGGCGACCCGGAGGCCACCACGCAAGACGGTCACGGTGGAGCAATGATCGAGTACCTCAGGGAGCCGGTGGGTCACGAGAATCACGGTCGCCCCTTGCCCGGCGAGCTTCTTCAGGCTCGCGAAGAGGGCGTCGCCGTCGGATGGCGAGAGCATCGCAGTCGGCTCGTCGAGGATCATGATCCGGGCGTTGCGCCAAAGCAGCTTGAGGATCTCCAGTTTTTGAGCGCCGCCGGGACTCAGCGACTCCGCTTTGCGCCGCCAATTGAACTGGAAGCCCATCCGGCGCGCAAGCTCCTCGGCGCGGGATTCGGCTTTTGGGTCGAGGATCGGACCGCCTTCGGCGCCGAGCATCAGGTTCTGGAGACAGGTCATGTCGGGGATGATCCCGTAGTGCTGGCTCACCATGCCGATCCCGGACTCGATCGCCTGCTTGGACGTTCGGAATTGCACGGGCTTGCCGTCGAGCCGTACCTCGCCCTCGTCGGCCTGGAGCGCGCCATAGAGGATGCGCATGAGGGTGGTCTTTCCGGCTCCGTTCTCCCCGACGAGCGCGTGGACCGTCCCGCGCTTTACGTGGAGATCAACCTTGTCCAGGGCCTGCACGGTCCCGAAACGCATGGAGACGCCGGTCATGGAGACGGCGAAGTCCCCTTCGGCTTCGACGGCCCTGATGGGCTGCTCCGGCATTACGCTCCCATCTCGGCCATGACGTCGTAGAGGGCGGCCGTCGTCCACTCCTCGTCCGGGACCCGGCTGAGAAGCTCGTCGACAAGGCCGGTGCCGGGAATCGCGGCATCGATCTGCTTGGCGGCGTCGCGGCAATAGCCGAAGTCCTTGCGCTGGTTCTTGACGCTGAATCCGGGCGACCAGTCCCGGGCGAGGATCTTGGGGCCGTAGTTTTCGAAGCACCAGCTTCCCGCCGCGCCGCCGCCGATCATGTCCTTGGCGAGGGCGAGATCGAGGCCGGCCTTCTTGGCGAAGCTGAGGCATTCGCAAAGAGCCAACAGAGCGCCGCCGACGGCAATCTGATTGGCCATTTTCATCATCTGGCCGGCGCCCGGGCCACCGACCTGCTCGGCGCGCTTGGCATAGCTCTCGAGGTAGGTCATCGCCTCGTCGATATCGGGCTCGAGGCCGCCGCAGAAGATCGTGAGCTGCCCTTTCTGAGCCCCCATGCTCCCTCCGGTAATCGGCGCATCCACGAAGCGGAAGCCACTCTTGGCAAGGTCGTCATGGAATCTCTGGGCAGCGGACGGCGCGATCGTCGAATGGTCCACGAAGAGGGTGCCCGGTTTGGCGTTCTTCGTCAGCCTATCGAGACATTCTTCGACATCCTCGGATCGGTTGACGCACAGGAAGAGGACATCGCAATCCGCGCCCAATTCCTCGAGGGTCTCGGCCACTTTGGCCCCTTGAGCGCGCAGCGGCTCGGCCTTGGCGGGCGTGCGATTCCAAACCGTGACCTCGTGGCCGTTCCGGATCAGGTGCCCGGCCATCGGCCCTCCCATTACCCCCAGCCCGACGAATCCAACCCTCTTTCCCATGCCGAACCTGAATCCTACCACCGAGCGTGCCTGGATCGGACGGATCGGATGGGTGAAGCAATCAGGGATCGGCGATCCGGCGTGCGCGCAATCTGGCAAACTCCAAGCATGCCGCTAGCCGCCGCCGCTCTGATGCTCGCCGTCCCGACCCTGTGGGCGCCGCCTGGAATCGCCGACGACCCGGACAGCGACGTGGCCTTCCGAGGCTCCTTCACGACGGAGAATGAGAAGTGCGAAGTCAGGATGGTCGGCGCCTCCGAGTACCTCGTTTGGCTCGACGGCAAGCTGATCGGCGACGGCCCCGCGCGCTTCCCCCGATCTTTTCCCGAGTATCAGACCTTCGCTCTGAACCTCGCGAAGGGACGCCACATCCTCGCCGTCCACATCCGCAACGACGGAATCAAGACCTCGATCCTCGCCAAGATGGAGCCTTTCATTTGGTGCCAGATCCTCGATGGCGGCCATGAAGTCCCGCTCGACTGGAAGTGCGCTCCCTTGTCCGGCTACGCGCCGAGAGCCCACCGCATCAGCGACATCCTCGGCTGGATCGATTGGCTGGACACCCGAGAGGCGCGGCCGGATTGGCAGCTTCCGGGCTTCGACGACTCGGGGTGGGCCGCGCCGGTTCCCGTCGACGCGGGGATCGGTCCCGTCACGGCCGCTCGCACGCATCCGGTGAGGCTGACGCCGATCTCCCTCAAGCCGATCGCCCAGGGGCGGCTCACCGAGAACTTCGGCTACGACCGCGATGATCCAGCCGTGCGCTTCTTCCTGAGAGACCTCGATCCCAGGGAGCTTCCGCCCGAGGGAGTCTGGCGCCGGTACGATCTCGGGCGCGTGCGTCTCGGGCGTCCTTGCTTCACGCTCGATCTCCCGGCCGGCGCGACCGTCGAGTTCGCGATCTGCGAGGAGCTTCGCCACGGCCGGGTCCATCCCTTCATCACCCTTAGCGGCTCGCCGACCTGCAATCTCGATCATTTCGTGGCGCGAGGCGGCGTGCAGGAGTTCATGCCTTTCACCCCCAAGGCCGGACGCTTTCTCGAAGTCCATGTGCTTGGGGACGGCCCGGTGAAGTTCCTAAAGGAGGAGTTTGTCGACCGCGCTTATTACGGCGAGCCGGAGGGAAGCTTCGAATGCGACGACAACCTCCTGAACCGGATTTGGGAGACCGGGGTCAACACGCTTCGCTCCTGCGCCGACGACGGCCTCACGGATTGCCCGACTCGGGAGCGCGCGCAGTGGACCGGCGACGTCGTGTCGGTCGCGACCGACATTTGCGCTTGCGCCTACTCGGACCTCGGCCTCTCGCGCCGAGCGCTCGTCCAGGCCGCGCAGGCGGCGCGCGAAGACGGGATGGTCGCGGGAGTCGGGCCGGGCAGCCCCGGTTACCTCTCGACTTATGCCGCACAGTGGATCCCGGCCTGCGTCCACTATTGGGAGCTGACCGGCGACAAGACGCTTCTGACCGACCTCTTTCCCGCCGCCGAGCGCAATCTCGACGCCTTTCACGCGAAATGGACGCGGGACGGCCTGCCCGACGATCTCGGCTGGGCCTTTGTGGACTGGGGCTACGCGAGGAACGAAGGACCGAGCGACATGGCTTTGAATCTGCACTATCTGATGGCCTTGCGGGCAATGGTCCGATGGTGCGAGGCCGTCGGCTCCCCGGGCAAAGCCGAGCAATATGCGCGGCTCGCTCAGGAGGCTCAAATGCTCGTCGAAGGCTGGATGAAGGGCAAGTCCTGGCAGCAGATCGGCTACCAGCGGGCCGCTCTCGCGCTTCTCGCCCGCATCGTCGAGCCATCTCAGACGCGCGCCTGCATCGACTTCATGGAAAGCCATCTCAGGACCTGCTTTCCGAACGATCCCACCGCGCCGCGCCTAAGCGATCCCGCCGTCCAGGGCGATCGCTTCATG
>DATJYD010000605.1:0-2230 GCA_035499755.1 Fimbriimonadaceae bacterium | reverse complement strand
AACGGCGCTGCCCCGCCACGCCCCGTGGCGCGCCGAGAATCCGTGGCTGATTATTGGCTGGCGGGCAGCCCTCCGGCCGATCCGCCACGGGCCGTTCCCGACTTTCATCCCCTCCCCCTATAGCCGATTCGGGAGGGAATGAAAAGGAACCTATCCCAGCCACGTCCGAGCACTAGGGAGCGAGAACCTTCCGCGACGCGATGCGGAACTCCCGATGGAGGGGCAAGTCGCGCGAGGAGGTTCCGATCTCGAGCGTGTAACGCCCCGGCCAGAGGACCCACCGGTGGCCCTTCACGTCGAAGGTCGCAAGGTCGGAGAGCCTCACGTCCAGCCCGACCCGCTGACGAGCCCCCGCCGCCAACTCGACCCGCTTAAAGGCTTTCAGTTCCCGCACGGGGCTTTTCGGCGCTCCCGTATTGGTTGGGATCGACGCGTAGACCTGGACCGTCTCCGCGCCTGCCCGGCGCCCCGTGTTCTTCAGCCAGACCCCGACATGTACGGCTCCGCCATCCCGCCGAATCTCCGGATCGCTGAGCGAGAAGCTCGTGTAGGACAGCCCGAACCCGAATGGAAACAGAGGTGCGACCCCGTTCGCATCGAACCACCGGTAGCCCATGAAGAGCCCCTCGCGATAGAAGATCTGGTGGTTCACCGGCGGATAGGCATGCTCGTAGTAGGTTCCCGTCAGCGTCTTCGGGAACGAAGTGGGCAGCTTGCCGCTGGGGTTCGTCTTGCCGAAGAGGATCTCGGCGATCGCCCGACTGCCGATCCCGCCCGGATACCAGGCCTGGAGGATCGCGCCGGCGCCCTCTGCCCAGCGCGACATGTCGACGCCCGCCCCCGAGTTGTTCACGACGATCGTGCGCGGATTCAGCTTGACGAGGTGTTCGAGAAGCTGCTCCTGGGGATCGGGGAGGGCGAAGGGACGATCGAGCCCTTCCGATTCCAGATTGGGGTTGAATCCGACCGAAGCGATCACCGCGTACGCCGCTTTGATCTCCCGGACGGGGAGTTCGCGGCTGAAGTCGATCTCGCGCGGTCCAAAGCCGAACTGGGCGTAGGAGGCGCCGCTCCCCTGGAAGTACTCGATCTTCACTTGGTAGTCGTGCCCCGCGACGGCGTCGAAGGGCGCGGAGTCGAGGCGCGAGCCATGGTTGTTCCAGTCGTTGATGATGAGCTTGCCATCGACCCAGACCCGGATGCCGTCGTCGCTGTTCGACCATGCCATGTAACGGCCGGTGCCGGGGAAGCGGGCGATCGCCGTCCAGCGCATGGAGAAGTGCTGGGCGGCATGGTCGTCGTCGGCCGCGAGATCGACCTTTGCGACCGGCTTGGCCTCGTCCGGTGTCCCGGAGAGGGTCTCGTTGTTCCAGTGCTCTTGGAAGAGCCCTTTCTTTGCCGGATCGTCGGGCAGGTAGAAGCCGTCGAACTGGAACGCCTTTTCCGAGGTGGTCATGACGAGCGGCCGGTAGACGACCTTGTAGGCCGAACCCGCTTGGGCGCGCACGGCATCGAGCAGACTGGTCTTCTCGACCGGGTCGGTGTACGAGCTTCCCCCTCCCCCGGTCACGGCCGGGAAGGCGTTCGGCCCCACGACGAGGATCGTTTTCTTCCTCCCTATATAGGCACCCACTTTGGGAGGAAGAAAAATCGGAAGCAGATGGTCGCGGTTCTTCAGCAACACCGTGCCTTCCCGCGCGATCTGGAGGGCCACCGCCTCGTTCGCGGGGACGTCTCGGGGAATCGTTGAGTCCGTCTGGCTGCGCCGATCCCAGCCCATCGTGTAGATCACGCGCAGAATTCGGCGCACCTTGTCGTCGAGCACGGGCACCGGCAACTGCCCGCTCTGGACGAGCGGCTCGATCTTGGCCCGGTTGAAGTTGTATCCCCCCGGCATTTCGACGTCGAGTCCGGCAAGCAAGGCCGGCAGAGTCGAATGAGTCGCCCCGTAGTCCGAAACGACGAACCCCTTGAATCCCCAATCCTTCTTCAAGACCTCGTTGAGCAGGAACTCGTTCTGGGAGCAGTACGTCCCGTTGATCTTGTTGTAAGCGCACATGACGCACAGCGCGCCGCCTTCCTTGATCGCCGCCTCGAAGGGCCGGAAATAAAGCTCGCGCAGAGTCCGCTCGTCGACCTCGCTGCTGTCGATCCCGCGATCCTCCTCGTGGTTGTTGGCGGCGAAGTGCTTGACCGTCGCGACCACGCCCTGGGACTGAACGCCCTGGAT
>DATJYD010000604.1:0-2793 GCA_035499755.1 Fimbriimonadaceae bacterium | reverse complement strand
GTTCACCCAAGCAAGAGGCATCTCCTTGACGTACTTGCCGATCGGATCGTCGAGTTTGAACTTGCCGTCTTCCCACAGCATCATCACCGCGGTCGCGACGATCGGTTTGCTGACCGACGCGATTTCGAACGGCGTATTCGCGGTGACCGGCGTCTTCTTGTCGACGTCGGCGAAGCCGTAGCACCGGGACATCACGGTCTTCCCCTTGTAGCTGACCGCGAACTGGAGCCCGGGAATCTTCTCCTCCGCCATCTTTGCCTTCACGAAATCGTCGAAGCGATCGGCGGCGGCCATGGCCGCGAAGCAGGCTAGGAGAAGGGCGGCGGCGAGTCTCACAGTTCTAGAGACGCTTCGCCTGACCCGGCGAGACGCCGGCGATCTTTCGGCCCGGATGGCTGGTAACCTCCGGCGCATGGATCTGGGGTTGCAGCGGAAAGTGGCGATGGTCGCGGCGGCAAGCAAGGGGATCGGACTGGCATGCGCGCAGGCGCTCGCCGCCGAGGGATGCGGCATCTCGATCTGCGCCAGGCATGAAGAGACCCTCGAAGAAGCGGCCGCCCTGATCGGCGAGGAGACTCGGACGTATGTCGTCGACGTCTCCGACAAGGATGACCTCGCCTGGTGGGTCGAGAGCACGCGGAACGACCTCGGCGAAGTCGACATCCTAGTCACCAATACCGGCGGCCCTCCCGCGGGGTCGGTCTGGGACATGACCGACGAACAATGGCAGAACGGCGTCGACAGCACGCTCATGAACGTCGTCCGGCTCGTGAAGAGCGTTCAGGAGAGTATGCGGCAGCGGGAATGGGGCCGGATCGTCCATATCACGTCCTATGTCGCCAAGGAGCCGAGCCTGCTGCTTCCGATCTCTTCGACTTTGCGCGCCGGCATCATGGCCCTCACCAAGGTCCAGGCACGTGAGCTTGCCCCCTACGGGATCACCGTGAACGGCATTCTGCCAGGGAACACGATGACCGACCGGCAGACGCACCTTGCCGAGATCAAGGCCGGAAAGGAAGGGACAAGCCTGGACGAGGCCCTGAAAGCGATCGCCGCCAACCACCCGATGAAGCGGATGGCGACTCCGCAAGAGATCGGCGCGGTCGTTGCCTTTCTCTGCTCGCAGCAGGCAGCCTTTCTGTCGGGGCAGAGCATCTGCGTGGATGGAAGCGCCTCGGGTGGGCTCTAGCCCGATCTATGCATGACAGGTTCGCAGGGCAAGCCCTGCCGCTACAGCCTTTGCGCGAACCCGGGGAATTCGGCGGGACGTCGAAACCACCCTAGAGCTATCCGCCGCGGATGATGCGGTTGTCGAGGTCGACCAGCTTCTGATACACCGGCGAGTTCTGGTTCGGGACCGCATCCATGCCCTTGCGCGCGGCGGCGTCCGCCTTATCCGCGTCGCCGTGCATGTAGTACTCGTAGGCTTCGTTGTAGTAAACGACGCCTTCTTCCTCCATGAAGGAGTCGTGCTTGCTCGACTCCAAGGAATCGGCGGCTTGGGCTGCCTGGCTCCAATAGTCGATCGACTTGTCGTAGGCCGTGATCCGGTCTTCCAGCCTGGGCTGCGCCTGGGCGAACTTCTCGTACAGAGCGGCGAGATCGGACATGTAGTTGTAGTTCTGGGAATCGTCCCGGAGCGATTCATCGAATTCGGCCTCGGCATCGGCGAGGTCGCCCTTGCTCATCATGTCCTGCCCATTCTGCTCGTGGAGAACGGCCAGCTTGTGCTGCCACATGGCGCGGTTGTCGGGGCTCTTGAGCTGGGGTACGAGAGTTTCGATCTTCTGGATCTTGTCGGGCGTGGGATCCTGGGTATCGATTTCGGACGCGATCTGCTGAACGACGGCCTGATCCGCGGCATTGTCCTGCTTCTTGCTCCAAGCCTGGCCCACCGCGGACGCGAAGAGAATGACGACCCCAACCAGGGTCCCCATGACCAGCAAGAAGAGCAAGAGCTTGCCAATGAAGTTCCTCGTCTCCGGCCGGATAAGGGGCTGCCGCGGCGGAGGCGGATAGTAGATCGGCGTCTGAGGGTAGCCCTGATAGCTGGGGGTATGAGGCGCCGTCGAGCCACCGGCCCCCTGCTGATAGGGATTGTAGGGATAGACGATCGGCGGAGGGACCGGAGCAGGCGCCTGGCCCCCCGAGTAAGGCTGACCGTACGGACTGAGAACCGGTGGGGGAACAGGATAGACGCCGGGTTGACCATAGATCGTCTGGCCGGGCGGCGGCATCGCGGGCTCGAGGACCAGCGACTGCCTGGAAGCCTGATCCAGAGCGTCGATCATCTCCTGGGCCGAGGAGTAGCGGAGGGCCGGGCTCTTATCGAGAGCACGCGCGATCACCTGCCACATCGAGTGGTTCACCTGATTGAGCACCGCCGGCTCGGTGTTCATGATGTTGTAGGTGATGGCGACGACGCTGTCGCCGGTGAAGGGCTTCTGGCCGCTGATCATCTCGTAGAGAAGGACACCGACGCTGAAGAGGTCGCTGCGGGCGTCGATCTCCTTTCCCACGACCTGCTCGGGCGACATATAGCTCGGCGTTCCGAAGACCTGGCCGTCCATCGTCAGGTTCGGCTGGAAGGTCAGGCGGGCGATGCCGAAATCGGTGATCTTGATTTCGCCGGTGGAGAGGATCTGGATATTGTCGGGCTTGATGTCGCGGTGGACGACACCGTTCGCATGGGCATGCCCGAGGCCTTTCAGGACCTCGGTCGCGACCGATACCGCCTCGTCGACGGGCAGAAAGCCCTTGGTGTCGATTTCGTTCCGGAGGGTGTGCCCATCC
>DATJYD010000603.1:0-2865 GCA_035499755.1 Fimbriimonadaceae bacterium | reverse complement strand
TTCAACACCGCGTTCTTCGGCTGCGTGAGGATGGCGACGAGCGCATCCTCGTCGAGCGGGTCGAGCGTCGCGATGACGGGAAGGCGGCCGATGAACTCGGGGATCAAACCGAACTTGAGGAGATCCTCGGGAAGCGTCTCCTTGAGAACGCTCTTCTTTTTGTCGACCTGAGTCTCGGGCGTCGCGCGGAAGCCCATCACATTCTCTTTCATGCGCCGCCGGATCATGTCCTCGATCCCTTCGAAGGCTCCGCCGCAGATGAACAGGATATTCGTCGTGTCGATCTGCAGATACTCCTGTTGGGGGTGCTTGCGCCCGCCTTGGGGTGGGACATTGGCGACCGTCCCTTCGAGGATCTTCAGAAGCGCCTGCTGCACGCCTTCCCCCGAGACATCGCGCGTGATCGACGGGTTGTCGGACTTGCGGGCGATCTTGTCGATCTCATCGACGTAGATGATGCCGCGCTCGCACATCTGCTTCGGATTGCGGGGATCGAGGCCCTCGGACGCCTGCCAGAGCTTGAGGAGGATGTTCTCCACGTCCTCGCCGACGTAGCCGGCCTCCGTCAATGCCGTCGCATCCGCGATCGCGAACGGCACGTTCAGCATCCGCGCCAGGGTCTGGGCGAGGAGGGTCTTGCCCGATCCGGTCGGACCGACCATGAGAATGTTGCTCTTCTGGAGCTCGACGTCGGATCCGATATTCTCCCCGATCCGCTTGTAGTGGTTATAGACCGCAACCGAGAGGGCCTTCTTCGCGAAGGACTGCCCAACGACGTAGCTATCCAGGAACTGGACGATCTCCTGGGGTTTGGGGATGCTGGTGAAGGCGCTGGCGAGATGGGGACGCGGGAACGTCGTCTGCTGGGGCATGCCGAGGCCGCCCTTATCCGGCTCGTTGTGGAGGATATCGTTGCACAGGTCGATGCAATCGGAGCAGACCGCGCCGTGGAGGCCAACGATCAGCTTCTTAACCTGCTCTTTGGTCTTGCCGCACAGGCAGCATTGGTCGCGGCGTTCGAGGGTCTTAGCCATTCAGTTCCTTATCTAACAACACTATAAACGATGAACGAGGATCGGCGAACGGTGCGTTTCGGATTCGGCCGCTCATCGTTACTCGCTCATCGTTCCTTCTTCATTATCGAACGCCCGGTTCGACAACTCGGTCCACAATTCCGTAGGTGACGGCTTCATCCGCGGACATGAAGTAATCCCGGTCCACATCCTTCCGGACCTGACCAGGCTCACGGCCAGTGTGCCTGGCGATGATCTCCATCAGCGTGTCCATATAGCGGTTGATCTCCGCCGCCTGTACATTAATATCGGCTGTCGTGCCCTGGAATCCAGCGGAAACTTGGTGGATCATCACCCGCGCGTGCTTGAGGCAGGAGCGTTTCTGCGCGGCGCCGCCGGCGAGGAGGACCGCGCCCATGCTCGCGGCCTGGCCGACGCAAGTCGTAGCTACGTCCGGCTTGACGATCTGCATGGTGTCGTAGATCGCGAGGCCCGCGCTGACGGAGCCGCCGGGGGAGTTGATGTAGAACTCGATGTCCTTGTCCGGATCTTCCTTCTCTAGGAAAAGAAACTGGGCGACGATGAGATTCGCGACGTAGTCGTCGACCGGCGTGCCCAAGAACACGATCCGGTCCTTAAGCAGCCTTGACCAGAGGTCGTAGCTTCTCTCACCTCGAGCGGTTTGCTCGATGACATACGGAATTCCCACTGGATACTCCTCCTCTTCGTTCAGCGGCTCATTTGCCGTCATGATTGGACTCAGGTTACTTCAATCGGCCCGCGCGGGGCTGAACCGCAGGCTCGAGGGCCCTGGCCTGTTGATTTTACCGGGCTGAGGGTGGGGAACCACCGAAGGACACCGAGAGCCACCGATGCTCGGTCGCGGTTTCCGTGGTCTTCGGCGGAGTCGGTGGTCTCCGTTCCGGCCATCCACTGAGGCATTGTCTAACGATTGATCCCGGAGTTCTGCGGCCGAGGACCGTGTAAGATCAGAGCCGTGATCCGAAGCCTCGTCTCCCTCGTTCTCCTCGTCCTCGCCCTCCCCACCTTCGCTTCGTCTCGAGTCGAGCGGGAGCTTGCCAAGGGATGGCGGTTCGTCAAGCAGGACGCCACGGGCGCCGAGGCGACTGGGTTCGACGATAGCGCCTGGGAGAAGGTGACGCTGCCTCACACGTGGAACGTCAAGGACGGGGCGGACGGAGGAACGTACTATCGGGGCCCGGGCTGGTATCGCCTGCATCTCGACATCGGCCCGGAGCTCGCCGGCGACGAGCTCTTCCTCCGATTCGGGGCAGCCTCGCTCGTCGCGGATGTCTATGTGAACGGCCGGCTCGCCGGCCATCACGAGGGCGGCTTCGCCGCCTTCTGCTTCGACGTCACCAAGCTCGCCAATCCCGGCGACAATGTCGTCGCCGTGCGCGTCGACAACGCGCTGAACAAGAACGTCACCCCGCTCAGCGGCGACTTCACGGTTTACGGCGGCCTCTACCGCGAGGTGAAGCTGATCGCCCTCGATCCCGTCCACATTAGCCCCCTCGACGATGCGAGCTGTGGCGTCTACTTGACCCCGAAAGTTACCGATCAGCAGGCGACCGTAGCGATCAAGACCAAACTCTGGAATGATCGGCACGATGCCCAGGCCGTCGAGGTGCGGACACAGATCGTCGACGCTCACAACAATGCGGTGGGCAGCGCGGATACCACCGTCCAAGTCCCCGCCGGCGCCGGGGCCGACGGCGATCAGACGATCACAATCGCCAATCCCCATCTCTGGAACGGCGCCGCCGACCCCTATCTTTACCGCGCCGAGGTCGTGCTCGTGAACGGCGGGCGGGTCACCGACGAGGTCGAC
>DATJYD010000602.1:0-2888 GCA_035499755.1 Fimbriimonadaceae bacterium | reverse complement strand
CGCGGCCCTCTGCACGGCGGCGCGAACGAGGAAGCCATGAAGATGATCCTGAAGATCGGGACTCCTGACCGGGCTCAAGCCTGGATCGACGAGGCCCTCGCCACGAAGGCGAAGATCATGGGCTTCGGCCATCGCGAGTACAAGAAGGCCGATCCGCGCGCTCAGTACTTGAGCAAGATTGCCCGCGAGCTAGGCGAGGAGTCGGGAAACACCATCTACGGCCAGATCGCCGACATTCTCGAACGGACGATGCTCGAAAGCAAGAACATTCACGCAAACGTCGACTTTCCGGCCGCATACGCGTATTACTTGCTCGGGATTCCGATCGACCTCTACACCCCGATCTTCGTCACTGCCCGGGTTGCCGGCTGGAGCGCTCATGCGCTCGAGCAGCTTCGCCATAATCGCCTGATCCGGCCGACCGCGATCTACGAAGGCGCGAAGAACCTGGCGTACGTTCCGATCGACAAGCGATAGCTCTCGACCAGCGCTCGAGGAGTCACGGGAGCCATCCGGGGCCTTAGTGGGCATTTCTCCGGTGGCTCTTGTGTTCTTCGGCCGCAAGTGGGACACTGCCTCCAAATGAAACTCTCGTGGAGCATCCCGCTGTTATTTGGCCTCGCCTGTCTTCTTGGTGGTTGCGGGACCAAGTCGTACACCCTTCAATACGCTCCGAAGATCGGCGAAGCATACAACTACAAGATGTCGCTGTCCGGGCAACGCGATGCAGACGTAACGATGTCTATGAAGCCAATCCGGGTCGAGGGCAACAACGTCGTCGTCGAAAGCAGGGTGGTCGACATGACGATCGGGGGTCAGCCGATGCCGCCCGCGACGGCCGACCTGCTCAAGAACCTGGTGATCACAACGACCTACGACCGCCAGGAGCACATCATCAGCAACGATGTGTCCGGAGTTCCGTCTCAAGTGGCGGCGGCCTTCAAGAGCCAGGGGGCGGGAACCAATGCCGCTTACCCGGACAAGCCGGTCAAAGTGGGCGACTCCTGGACGGGAACCGTCGACATGTTGGGCAAGTCCGTCGAAATGACCTACAAACTCGACGGCGTCGAAAACGTCGGAGGAAAGGAAGCGGCAATCGTCGAGGGCACGGTATCCTCCAATGCTCCCTTCCAGCTCAAAGCGCCCATGAAGATGCAAATCGAACTTGCAACGGGCATGCCGATTAGCGCCACGATGGAAGCAGAAGCGGCCGGGCAATCGGTCAAGACGACATTCACCCGGCTCTGATCAGTTCCCGCACCGGGAGGCCGTCGGTCCGACACGGCTCCTGGCTTCGCTCCACTCGCCGAGTGCGCCAATTTCGGGAACCGAGATGGGTTGCCTCTGATCGCGCCAACTGAGACAAAATGGACTATGCAGTCTCTTGCCTCTCCCGAGCTCGAGCAGTATCGCTCCCAGGGATACGCGCTCTTTCGCAATGTTCTCGATCGCGATCTGATTCAAGAAGCCAGCGACCATGTGAACTGGCTCCTCGAAAAGAACCCTGGCCTTCGGCCGGAGCAGCTCCATCACAACTTGATGACCGACGATCCGTTCTGGGTCCGGCTGATCAGCGACGATCGGCTCCTCGACATCGCCGAGCAGTTCATCGGCCCGAACATCGCGCTCTTCGCCTCCCATTACATCAGCAAGCCGCCCTTCGACGGCAAGCCCGTGCTATGGCATCAAGACGGCGCCTTTTGGCCTCTGGAGCCGATGGAGGTCGTCACGCTCTGGCTGGCCGTCGACGAGTCGACGCCGGAGAACGGTTGCATGCGGGTCATTCCCGGGACTCACACGCTCGAACTCCAAGAAATGGAAGACGCGAAAGAGGAGGCCGTTCTCGAACGGGTGGTGCCCGATCGGTTCGTCGACGAGAGCAAGGCGGTGGACTTTGTTCTCGCGCCGGGGGACGTTTCGGTTCACAACCCGAACATCGTTCACGGTTCGAAGGCGAACCTGTCGCCGAAGCGGCGGTGCGGCCTCACCATCCGCTACATCCCGACCTCGACGCGGATCGTGACCGACGGGCAATGGCCGAGCGCCTTTCTTTTGCGCGGCGATCCGGTTCCCGGCATCAACAGCTATCTTCCGAGACCGAAATATGTGGCCGGAAAGCACATGGCGTTCCGCGGCTGCGAAGCCTGGGGATGAGACTTGATGGGCTGAGGGGAAGATGTCAGGCTTCAAGAACTGATGGCTGCCAGCCAGAATCCGTTTAGTCGCCGGTCGTGAAGCTCCACGTCCGGTCGATCCGTACGTGGCGCTCCGTAGTGGCGTGGACTTCGACCGTGTAAGTCGTCCGGGGCGCAAGAGCCCTCTTTGGCGTGATAACGGCCGCGAAGCGGAGCTCGGAGTCGTTGCCAGGGGTGTTCACATACGCCGGAATCTCCCCGTGATTAGGGCCGGTCAGCTTCGCCGATGACACTCGGATCGTCTCCAGTTTCGGCGAATACCAGGCGAACACGATCGGATAGCCGACCGGACCGTCGGCGCCGAAGACGCGCAGAGGACTCGGCGACTCGTTTCCATCCCAGGCCAGCGGTGTACCCGTCTGATCCGGCGCGGGGGACACCTCAGTCCCCTCCTTGTCGGAGACCGCATAGTCGATCGTCAGGGAGCCGCCCTCGAAGCCCGCGCCGAACGATGGCGTCCCCGGCTGGAGAAATGCGATTCGATGATAAGGCGCATCAAAGAGCAGGCGGATCGCCTTTCCGATATCCGTTTGGTTGCCGCAGGCTCCCTCGTAGCATGGGCCGGGCACACCGAAATGCTGCAGGCGGTCCCAGGGCGCCTTGCCGGTGAATCCGGGCTTGTCGGGCTCCTCCTCGTGGCAAGTGAGGCCGTTCAGGTTCTGGTAGAGGCTATGAGCATCCGCGGCGGCGCTG
>DATJYD010000601.1:0-2128 GCA_035499755.1 Fimbriimonadaceae bacterium | reverse complement strand
CTTGGAGATGAGGCGAATGGTCGCGACGGCCTGCGATTGAAATCACCGCTTCGGGAGACTAGTCCGCAGTATTGGCGAATGGCGCTGCTCCGCCACGCCCCGACGCCCAACGCCGTCTCATTCCCAGTTGAGTTAGTTCTCGTGGGAACGCTCTCAACCGGAGATGAAACGGCGGGGACGGGAAACCCAGGGAAGGTTCGCCGCGTCCGCGAATCGCCACGGGTAATCGTGGGCTTTGCCGATGGCGATGCCCACCCGCGGCCCCGAGACCACGTCGGGCACCGGGGCGCCGGGCTCGAGGCGAAGCTCCGACGCGGGATCCAGGAGATCGGTCATGTTCTGGCTGGACGTGATGCCGAAGGCCGCGCAGAGCTTGCCCGGGCCGGAGAGCAAATCTTCCTCCCGCCGCGCCTTCGGCCGCCGGGCGAACATCTCGGGCTGACCGGCGAGCGGCTTGGCGGCACGGATCAGAAGGGCCGAGGCCTCGCCGGCCGGATGCGCCACCACGTTGAGCATCCAGTGATTGCCGTAGGCGAAATAGACATAGGCCAAACCCGGCCGGGCGTAAAGCGCCATGTTCTTCATCTTCGATTTGCCGAAGGCGTGGCATGCGGGCTCGTCCTCGTGGTACGCCTCGACCTCGACGACCCGCGCGCGCAGAGCACCCCGGACGAGATCCCAACCAAGGAGCTTTGGCCCGGCGGCGACGACGTCCGCTTCGAGGGCCCTCCGCAGGTCTGAGGCGAGGCTATCCGTTGGCGCCTCGCAAAGCTTCCGTCACGCCCCAGCCGGCGAGGGCCCCGAGGTACATCACGTTGCCTCCCCAGAGGAAGACCTGGAACCCGTAATCCGGATCCCTGAAGGCGGCTGCGAACGAAAGGATGCAGAGCCCGGCGGTTACGGTGGCGATAAGTCGCGAGGTCGTGACGCTAAAAGTCTTCCACCCGAAGCCGATGACGGCGTACATGAGAATCGCCGCCCAGAAGCTCACAAGTGCGATCGAAGCGAGAGCGATGGCGGGCTCGAAGCGAGCGAAGGCGGAGCCTTTCGCGCCGCGCCTCGTAAGCAGGCCGTCGAGCGCGAGCGAGGCGCCGAGAGCGACGCCTCCGAGAAAGAGAACGGCTACGAGGCCCGCCGTCCAAGTCGAGATCGGAGCCAGGTCCCGATCGATCGGGGACTCGGACGAGAGCAGAACATAGGCCGCCCCGAAGAGAACGAGAACGAGTCCGAAGAGAACGCCGGAGTATTGGGTCGCCCTGGGCGGCTGAGCGTAGGCCGGGGCCGGATTGATCGAGGGCCTCGGGGCGGGCGCTTTCAGGTCGACGAGCTCCTCGTACCGCTGTTGATACACCGAGTTCTTGGGATCGAACTGAAGGGCGAAGCCGTACATGCGGATAGCCTCGCCACGGCTTCCCTTCATGCTCGCGATGTTCCCGAGGATCGCGTAGGCGACGGCTTCGCGCCGGTCCCGTTCGATGACGCTCTTGGCCAGAGCCTCGGCTTCCGTAAAGTTGCCGCGCGAATAGAGGGCGTTGAGGCGGTTGAGATCCAGCTTGATCTCCGCCCGGCGCGCCGACGGCGACGAGTAGGCGCGAGGAACGCTCTTCTGGGTCCCCCGTTCGCGCTGCAGCTTGTCTTCGACGGCGAGGCGCTCGTCGTATTGCCGGCGCTTGTCTCGATCGCCGAGGATGTCGTAGGCGGCTGCCGCGGCGAGAAAGACCGCCTTCGAATCAGGATCGTCCGAGCGGTCGGGATGATGGAGAAGCACCAGCTTGCGGTATGCGGAGCGGATTTCCGCCGGCGTGCTCGAAGGGCTGACCCCGAGGACCTCGTAGTGCGTCTTCGACAAACCGCTCAGTCCCCGCCGCCCGACATCTCGGTGCCGATGAGCTTGGTGTAGGCCATCACGAGGATGACGCAGACATAAACCGCGACGAGCAAAAGCAGAATCACGGAGACGATCTGGGCGACCTGCCGGGCCCGCGTCTCCGAATCGTCCTCGTAGAAAGTCGACATTCGCAGGAGCATGCTGTCGAGGTTGCCGGTGCGCTCACCCGTATCGACCATGTCCATCACGATCGGCGAGAACGCGTTGGTGCCGCGGAGAGTATCGGCGATTCCGGCCCCG
>DATJYD010000600.1:0-3709 GCA_035499755.1 Fimbriimonadaceae bacterium | reverse complement strand
GGAGTTCGACATCCGAGTCGGCTTCCACGACCATCCGCGCACGAGCGATCCCAACTACCGGATGTGGGATCCGAACTACGTCCTGCAGGTCGTGAAGGGCCACGACAAGCGGATCGGGGCCTGCGCCGACGTCGGCCACTGGGTGCGCTCGGGGATCAAGCCGGTCGACGCGCTGCGCATCCTCAAGGGGCGCGTGATGAGCTGCCACCTGAAAGATCTCAACGAGTTCTCACCGAACGGACACGACGTTCCCTTCGGGACCGGCGTTTCGGATATCGCGGCCATCCTCGCCGAGCTTCGGCGTCAAGGATTCGGCGGGAGCGCCTCGATTGAATACGAATACGACTGGGAGACGTCCGTGCCCGAGGTCGCGCAGTGCATCGGTTTCGTCCGCGGCTACTTCTCGGGGCGGTAGACGTGGACGGGAGTCTCGGACGCTCCTCGGGCTGATCCCAAGACAGCCCGTGACCTCCCCTTTCTCTTCTTGAGGGTCTCAGGTCGACGGGTGTTCCGTCGCAGCGCTTCCAGATACAATTCACGCCATGGCAAGCGGGCCTAACGTCGTTCTGATTTGCGTCGATCAGTGGCGGGGCGACGCTCTCGGCTGCGACGGGCATCCCTTCGCCATGACGCCGCATCTCGACCACCTCGCGGGAGATGGGACGCGGTTCGCGAAGACCTATTCCGCAACGCCCTCCTGCATCGCCTCCCGCGCCGCTCTTTATACCGGGCTTAGCCAGACTTCGACTCGCCGCGTCGGATACCGCGACGGCGTCCCGTGGGACATCGACCGGACGATCGCCTCCGAGTTCACCGCGAACGGCTACCAGACCCAGGCGATCGGCAAGCTCCACGTCTTCCCCGAGCGCTCGCAGATCGGCTTTCAGAACGTCATCCTCCACGACGGCTACCTGCACTTCGCTCGCAAGAAGCCGCGCGATCCCGGCTTTATCGACGATTACATTCCGTGGCTGCGCGAGAAGACCGGAGATCCCCGGGCCGACTACTTCGACAACGGGCTCAACTGCAATTCGCAAGTCGCAAGGCCGTGGGACAAAGACGAGGCGCTGCACCCCACGACCTGGGTGGTCACGGAGGCGATCGATTTCCTGCGGCGGCGCGATCCCTCCAAGCCGTTCTTCCTCTACCTCGGCTTTCACCGGCCCCATCCGCCTTACGATCCGCCGGCGTGGGCCTTCGAGCAGTACCTGAATGTCGAGATGCCGTCTCCGCCTTACGGGGACTGGGCTTCGGAGGTACTCGAACCGTACAACGACGGTTGGCGCGCCGACCCGAATGTGGCGATGCTGAGCAGGCACGCGCTGCAGCGGGCTCGCGCCGGCTACTTCGGGCACATCACCCATATCGATCTGCAGATCAACCGCTTTCTGGAGACCCTCGCCGAGCACGATCTGCGCGAGAGTACGGTGATCTGCTTCGTCTCCGATCACGGCGAGATGCTCGGCGATCACGGCGCCTTTCGGAAGGTCTTGCCGTACGAGGGCTCGGCGCGGGTGCCAATGATTCTGCAGGGCCCGGGCATCCCGCGGCAGATCGTCGTCGGGGATGCAGTAGCGGAGATGCGCGACGTGATGCCGACGTTGTTGGATGCTGCCGGACTGCCGATCCCCGAGGGTCTCGACGGAAAGAGCCTCCTTCCCGTGGCGGAAGCAGCGCGACAAGTCGCGCAGTCCGAAAGCGCGGACAAGTCCGCGCACTCAATATGGAGGGAGCATCTGCACGGCGAACACACCGCGTTCGGACAGAGCGTGCAGTGGATCACGGATGGGCGGTTCAAGTACGTCTGGTGGTCGGGGACCGGCCGTGAACAGCTCTTCGATCTCGCCGAGGACCCGCAGGAGCTTCATGACCTGCGCGAGTCGGCTGAGGTCGAGAAATGGCGGGCGGTCCTGATCAAGGAGTTGGCGGGCCGAGAGGAGGCGTTCGTGCAGGATGGGAAGCTGGTCACAGGGCAGCCGGTCTCGGCTCTGCTTTCCCACCCCCGACGAGGATGAGATACCTGCTTGCGATCGACTCGGGGGGCACGAAGTGCGAAGCCGTACTGGCGGACGAGACGGGGCGCGTCGCCGGTCGCGGCGTCTGCGACTTGAATCATCGGCCAGGCGAGCGCCACCCCGGGGGGTGCGGCCGCGCCGAGGAGACGATCGCTCAGGCCGTCACCCAGGCACTTCGCGAAGCGCCGACCCTCGATGAGCTTCACGTCGCCGGCCGCCGGCCCGAGCCAGGCTTGCTCGAAGCGATGGCGAAGCGCGTCGTCTATCACGCGATCCGCGAGCAGGACGCGCCCATGGCGCTGGCCGGGGCCACGGCAGGAGTCGTTGTTCTCGCCGGCACCGGGGCTTTCGCCTATGGCCGCGCGCCGGACGGCCGGGAATTGCTGCTCGACGCTCTCGGGCCGCTCTACGGCGATCACGGCGGCGCCTATCAGATCGGACTCGCGGCGGTGCGGGCGGCGGGGAGCGCATCTTGGCACGAGCGGTACGCGACCTCGCTCGCGGAGGTGGTCTCGAGGGCCTGCCGGGAATTGGCGGGAGATCCTGCCGACTTCAACATGATCGCCTATATGCTGGACGCGCGAGACCGCTCGGAGATCGCGTCCTTGGCCCGGCTTGTGAATGCCCAAGCGAACGCCGACGATCGGATCGCGCGGGAGATCCTCGTCGCTGCCGCCGACGATATCGTCGAGACAGTGCGGTGCGTGGTCGAGCGGCTCGACTTGGCAGGCGACGCGTTGCCGCTGATCGGCACGGGGGGCGTCGCCACCCATTCGTCGATCTACTGGAAGCGAGTCGTCGAGCGGGTTCAGGGCTTCGCCCCCGCGTTTCATCCGGTGCTGACAGACCGGCCCCAAGTCTACGGGCTCCTTCTCGGCATCGCCGCGCAGCTAGGCTCGGACTCGCCGGACTTCCGAGCTCGCCTCAGGACCTGACCTGGTGTTCTCGGCGGTTGCCCCGTCGGCATTCGCAGGATGGATCGACACGATCGCCGGCTTCGAGATATGGGAAACTGGAATTTGCCCTCCAACCCCCATGTATCTTCAAGCCGTCCGCAAGATCCTCGACCACCTCGAATCGACCCAGCAGCCGGCCATCGGCGAGGCCGCGGAACTCGTCGCCCACGCTCTCACCCACGGCGGAGTGGTGTATTGCTACGAGATCGGGCATGCCAACCAGCACGACTTTCTCAACCGAGCGGGCGGCTTGGCGGCGGTACGCCCGTTTACCTTCTCATTTACGGTCGACGATCCAGTCCCTGAGTGCCTGAAGGATCGCCCGGGAAGCCGTGAGACTCAGCGTGACCTCGAATCGGCGCGGCTTGCGGTGCTGTCGAGCAACATGCGGGCGGGGGACGTGCTTCTGCTCGGTTCCGTCTCGGGCAAGAACCGGATTCCGATCGAGGTCGCGCTGGCCTGCCGCGAGATCGGGGTCAAGGTCGTCGCGATCACGTCCCTGACCTACACCGCGAAGGTCGAGTCGCTCCACCCCTCCGGCAAGAAGCTTTGCGACGTAGGAGACGTGGTCGTCGACAACGGAGCGCCCTACGGAGACGCGGCCTGCGAGATCGAGGGCCTGGATATTCCGGCCCTTCCCGTCTCGGGGGTGAGCGCTCTCGTCATCGGCTGGATGATCTGGGAGGCGACCCTAAAGAAGATGATCGCGGCGGGGACCCCGCCCACCGTCCTCCTCAG